>CAZUUQ010000001.1:0-5114 GCA_964622625.1 uncultured Phycisphaeraceae bacterium
ACGCTCTACTGCCGGGCGAGGCGGGCGGGGTCGGTCGGCGGGCGGTCGGGCGTGATGGCCATGTAGGCCAGCGTCTTGTCGATCACCACCTTCGCCAGCGGGGCCGAGACCATGCCGCCGTAGTAGCCGTTGGATGGGTCATCGATGTGGATGAAGCACCCGACGACGATCGCCGGCTGTTCGTAGGGCGCGCCGCCGATGAACGACGCGACGTACTGCCTGTCGAGATATCCGCCGCGCTTCAGGTCGGGCACCTGGGCCGTGCCGGTTTTGCCGAAGACGGTGTAGACGTCGCTGTCCGCCCGCCGTCCGGTGCCCTCCATCACCGCCTTGCGCAGAGCCGCCCGCACCGCCGCGGCCGTCTCGCTGGAGACCACCCGCTCGTAGATCGGATGCGCGACAGCCGCCTCGGCCGCCTCCTGCACGATCGTCGGCTGCACGGCCAGGCCGTCGTTGGCCAGGATCGCCATCGCCCGCACGATCTGAAGCGGCGTGACGGCAATCTCCTGGCCCATGGGCACGCTCGTGACCGAATAGTGCGTCCAGCGTGACTGGCGATGCACCAGCCCCGCCACCTCGCCGGGCAGGCCGCTGCCCGTGGGTTGTCCGAACCCAAAGGCCCGCACCGCGTCATACATCCGCCGCGCCTCCATCCGCTGACCGACGATGGCCATGCCGATGTTGCTCGACTTCACCAGCACCTGCTCCCACGTCAGCTTGTCGTACGCATTCACGTCGCGCAGCCGCCGACCCTTGGGCGTCACGTACAGGCCGTTGTGGCACGGAATCGTCTCATGCACGTCAGCCAGCCCCAGTTCCGTCGCGCCGGCCCAGACGAAAGGCTTGAAGATCGAGCCGGGCTCGAACACGTCGGTGACGCACCGGTTGCGCCGCTGCTGCGGCGTCGACCGCCCCAGCGTGTTGGGATCGAAAGCCGGGTAATTGGCCATCGCGAGGATCGCGCCGCTGCGCGGATCGAGCACGACCAGTTGCCCGCTCGGTGCCGCATACTTTTCACACGCTTCCCGCAGCGCCTGCTCGGCGAAAGTCTGAATGACGCTGTCGAGTGTGAGCCGCACGTGCCGACCCGGCTCGGCCGGTTGATAGCCGGCCGCCTCCAGCCACAGCGCCCTGCGACTTGCGGCCCGCGCGAGCATCAATCGGCCCGGCTGGCCGGTCAGTTGGCGATCGTGCAGCCGCTCCAGTCCTTCCAGCCCGATGCCGTCCACGCCGACCCCGCCGACGAGCTGCCCCGCCAGCGGACCTTGCGGGTAGTGACGCACGAGGTACTGCTGCGTCGATACGCCGGGCAGCAGCGAGGTGAGATGGAGGCGTTCGATGTCCGCCAGTCGCTGCGGCGAAACGCGGTCGTCGAGCACGATGAACCGGCCGTCGGGTTTCTCGCCCATCCGCTGCGAGATCCACGCCGGGTCATAGTTGAGCGTGCGGCCGACGTGGGCCGGGAACGTCAGCGGATCGATCACGAGGCGCGAGTCGACGAACAGGCGCGTCGCGGTGGTGGTGACGGCCAGGATGCGGCCATGGCGGTCGAGCAGCGCACCGCGTCGGGCGGGCATGGTCGAGGTGGCGCGGTGGGCCTGGGCGATCTGCACCGCCGCCGGAGCCGGATCGAACTGCAACTGCCCGACACGGGCCAGCAGGACCAGCATGCCCAGCGTCATGGCGACGATGACGAGTCGTCCGAGTTTGACCACGCGGTCGGCGGCGCGGCGGCGATGACGGGAGGCATCGAGCACGGCCCGCAAGGCGGCCTGCCGCGGGTCCACGGCAACGGCATTGGTGTCGCTGGATGAGGCGCTCTCTCTCACGGCGTGGGGTCTCCGCTCGGAACCGCCAGCGCGGTCAGGGGCGGGTTTGCCGCATCGGGCGGTTCGGAGGTGACCGGCCCGAACGGCCGGCCATGCTGCTGCAGATCGGCCGTCAGCACATCGGGACGCAGACGCTGGGCCAGCTCCGCCTGGAGCTGCCACAGTTCGCGGCGGCTTTGATCGATCTGGCGGTGCGCGGCCGCGAGTTCATGGGCGGCCTGAAACTGGCGGTGACGTTCAGCCAGAATGCCCGCGCCGATCAGCAGTGCCGCGACCACCAGCGTCGCCAGTTTCCACGCCATTGCATGACTCCAGGCGCTGGATGGGCCTGCCTCAGCGTCACGATCGGCTCAGCGTGGCAGGGCGAGTTTCATGCCGGCTTCGAGGCGCTGCGGGTCCGAGCCGATGACGCCGCGGTTGGCCTCGTACAACTCACGCCAGCGGTTGCCGTGGCCCAGACGGCGCTGGGCGATGGCGTAGAGGGTATCGCCGCTCTGGACGGTGTAGACGCTGGTGCGCCCGTTCTCAGGCCGTGCGGCCGCAGCGCCGGGCGCGGCCGTTGACGGCGCGGCCCGACCGGGGATGCGCAGCGTCATGCCCGCGCGCAGCAGGTCGGGCGACTTGAGCGTGTCGCGGTTGGCTTCGTAGAGTTCGCGCCAGCGGTTGCCGTCGCCGAGGGTGCGTTCGGCAATGCGATAGAGCGTGTCGCCGGCGCCGACGGTGATGGCGCCCACGGACGCGGGCTGTGCCGGGGGCGTCGCGGTGACGGGCGTGATCGCGGCCGGGACGGGCGTCGGCTGGGGCAGGGCGTCAGCGACGGCGTCGGGATTCGTCGTGGGACGGTCGAAGGTGATGACCTGTGGCTGCGTGTGGGGTTGCGTTGTCGCGATGCGGCCGGCGGCGATGGGGGCGGTCGGGCGGTTGCCGTTCTCGAAGCCCGGCGGCGGGGTGGTCTGGTCCAGTTCAGCGGGCGTGGGCACGGGGCGGCGGCGTTCGATGGCGGGCGGCGACGGATGGGCCCAGCGTGAAGGCAAAGCCTGGCTGGCGGCGGCGGACGTGTTGGAGGTCGGTTCGGCGGTGGCCAGTTCGCGTTCGACCCCGCCGGCCATGCGCTGGAGCGCCGGCGGCGCTGTGGCGGCCGGCTCGACCAGGAGGTCGCTGACGATGATTCCGATCAGCAGAATGATGGCCATCCCGACGAGAAGTCCGACCTTGGTTTCGCGCGTCATGGGGTGAATCCTTTCACTGGTCTCGCGTTCCGGCCCGCGCGGTGTGGCGTGCGGGTTGTGCGTCCGCCGCTTCAGCTCCGGCGTGCGGGCCAAGGCCCGCGGCTAAATCCATTCGATGGCCCGCAGTTTCGCCGACCGGCTTCGCGGGTTGGACTGCTGCTCCCGCTCGTCGGCCCGCACGGGCTTGCGGGTCAGCACACGGGCCAGGCCCTGCCGGCTCCATTGTCGGTACGCGTGTTTGACCAGGCGATCCTCCAGGGAGTGAAAGCTGATCATCACCGCCCGCGCCCCCGGCCTCAGCAGCCGCGGCAGGTCGGCCAGCAGTTGTTCGATGCCCGCCAGCTCGGCGTTGACGGCGATCCGCAGGGCCATGAACGTCCGTGTGGCCGGGTGGATGCGCTGCCGCCGACCCGAGCCGCCATAGGCGGCACAGACCAACTGCGCCAGGGCGCTTGTGCTGTTAATCGGACGTTGCCGCCGCGCGGCCGCAATCTTTGCCGCGATGCCCCGGCTTCGCCGCTCCTCGCCGTAGCGGTAGATGAGGTCGGCCAGTTCCTGCTGCGGCAGATCGTTGACCAGATCCGCGGCGGTCAGCGTGGCCGAGCGGTCCATGCGCATGTCCAGCGGGCCGTCGGCGTCGAACGAGAAGCCCCGCCGTGGGTCGTCCATCTGCGTCGAGGCGAAGCCGAAGTCCGCAAGAAGCAGATTGACGCCGTCGAGGCCCAGGCTGTCGAGCACATCGCGGGCGGCGGCGAAGTTGGTGTGCAGCAGGTCGAAGGGCACGTCCGGCACGGCCGCGGCCTCGAGGCGGCGGCGGGTGAAGGCGATGTTGTCGGCGTCGAGGTCCAGGCCGACGATCCGCCCGCGGGGCCGCAGGCGCGGCAGAAGCATGGCCGCGTGTCCGCCGCGGCCGACGGTACAGTCCAACAGCACCTGTCCCGGTCGGGGGTCAAGATATGTCAGCACCGCATCGGGGAGGACCGGCACATGGCCGGCGGCATGACCGCTGTCGTCGGGATCGAACTGCGGTGAGGCGTCGGTCATGGGAAGCATCAGCGCGGGATGGCCGCGGTCGGGCGGCATGATGCCATGAAGCGCGGCGGTTTGCATGCCGGCGCGGCGGCGCCGGAGGTGTCGGGAGGCGATCGGCGTGGGCGGCGTTTATACTGGTCGGCCCACGCGGCGCCGGCGGCCTGCGCTCGCGGCCGGTGGAGATCGACAATCGACATTCAACCACCACCACACGGAAACACGCACATGGGTCTGCTCGACGGCAAGAAGGCACTGGTCACGGGGGTGTTGAACGATCGCTCGATCGCCTGGGGCATCGCCGAGGCCCTGGCGGGCGCGGGGGCGACGATGGGCTTCACCTATCTGCCCAATCCCAAGATCGAGCGGCGCTGCCGCCAGACCGTCGAGCAGCTCGAGCCCAAGCCGCAGTTCGTCGAGCCTTGCGACGTGGCGAAGGACGAGGATGTCGCGGCCCTGCTGGGCAAGTGGAAGGACGTCCACGGCAGTCTGGACATCCTGGTTCACTCGATCGCCTTCGCCCCGGCGGCGGCGCTGCATGAGCCGTTCCTGCAGACGAAGCGCGCGGATTTCGCCACGGCCCTGGACATCAGCGCCTATTCGCTGATCGCCCTGTGCCGCGAGGCGATGCCGATCATGAACCCCGGCGGGTCGGTGATCGCGATGACGTACCTGGGTTCGACAGCGTATGTTCCCAAGTACAACGTGATGGCGGTGGCGAAGGCGGCGCTGGAGTGCAGCGTGCGTTACCTGGCGGCGGAGATGGGCGGCGGGCAGGCTGAGGGGCGCAAGGGTGTTCGGGTCAACGCGATCAGTGCCGGCCCAATCCCGACGATGGCGGCCAAAGGTGTGGGCGACATCGACAAGATGCTCGACCACTACCCGGAAAAGAACTGCCTGGGCCGCAATGTCTCGCAGGAAGAGGTGGGGCGGACGGCTTTGTACCTGGCCAGCGACCTGAGCAGCGGGGTGACGGGCGAGGTGATTTACGTGGACGGCGGGTACCGGATCGTGGGCTGGTAGGACG
>CAZUUQ010000001.1:5214-8197 GCA_964622625.1 uncultured Phycisphaeraceae bacterium
GTTGTTCAGGTGTCGATTCGCGATCCGGTCGGTCAAATGACACCGCCTTGACGTAAAAGAAGGCCCCTGATACGGTCTTCATGGTGGCGTATTAGGCTTCACGCGCAGCGCCCCGCGGCGCGACAGACGGCTACGGGTCAGCCCTGGTTCCCGCCCCCCGCAGCACCGTGATTATCCTGTGGCGACCGCCACGGATCACGGTCCGGCGTGCCCAGGACCACGCAGCCGTCTGATACGCTGGACGCTCCGCGGCCGCGCGTGTCGCTGGTCCGCCCGCCCCCGGCCCCCGGCCTCCGGCAGTTGCCCATGGCGAGCCGCCCCGGCAGCCCCCTGGAGTCCCAAGCGACCTTCTTGCCCAAGGAGCAGTTCCGATGCCCGGACGCGAGAGCTTGCCGCCGCTGGACCCGGACACCCAGAGCCATTTCGAGCTGGAGCAGATGGAGCCGCGGCTGCTGCTCTCGGCCCTGCTGGGCGATGAAGTTTTCCAGTTCGAGGACGCCGACGGTCAGCGGGTGGCCATTTCGGTGACGGGCAACGTGGTGGTGCAGGTGGTCGGGGCGACGATGAACCCGCAGAACGACGTGCTGCTGCACGAGCTGCCGGGCGAGATCGTTTACAGCACGCTGGGCCGCTACGGCGCGACGTTCGGCGGCGGTTACGGCGCGGCCCTGGGCGTCGTGCCGGTGACCGGCGACCACATCCTCGGCGCGCCGACGCACATTCCGGACGCGCTTCCGGGTGGCCTGGTCGCGCCCAGTCCGGATATCGCATTCCACGCCATCGCCGCCAACAAGGCGGGCGAGACGTATGGCATCAATCGGCATCTAGGCATTGGCGAACCGGACCCGGGCGGCGGCCCGGCCCAGGCCATCGAGTACGTCAATCTGGTGCGCTTCAACAACGCCACGGGCGAAGCGGAGGTCATCGCCGATCTCGGCGTTGCTCTGAGGAACCGGTTGAATCCGACTCCGACGCCCGAGAATCCGCCGCCGTCGATCGCCAGCGTATCGGCCGCGGACTTCAATCCCGTCGAGGACGACTCGGACATCGCCGGCGCCAGTTGGCTGTACTTCGTGGTGCAGGCCGGCGACGACGAGATCGATTACCTGTTCCGCGTCAACGTGAACGCCGGCAATGCCTTCGCGATCAGCGCTTCCGTGCAGCGGGCGCTGACGCAGGGCACCTCCGGCACGCCGGCGACCGGCGACGAGCCGGATTTCAACGACATTGAAGGCGGCCTGACCGTCACGGCCATCGTTTTCGACCAGTTCGACAACGGCGACGCCGACACCGATCTCGACGACGTGGTGATGTACTACTACGCGCTGACCGAAGACGACGACGCCGTCCTGACGTCAATCAACATGCTTATGAGCCCGAGCACCGGTAACCGGGTCGTGGAGACGGACAGCACGGACGCCAGTGCGAATCTGCGGCTGTCGGTGATGCCCTTCGAGACCTTTGGGGAGGAAGACCGTGATCCGCTGGACACGATCAGCGGTCTGGCGGTGGTCAACGGCAATCCGGATGTTCTGGAGGACTTCCTCTGGGCGGTGACGAACGACGGCGGGTCGAGCACACTGCGGCACATCGATCTTTCGACCGGCGAGGCTGAGGACTGGGGCCCGCTGCCGGACCCGCGGGATCCCAACACTGACGGTTCGGGCATCCGCGGCTCGGCCCTGGGCGACCTGACGTGGAATGAGCTGGTCGTCAACCCGTTCACGGGCGAACTGGGCGCGCTGATGTCGGCCGACGTCGCCGCCGACGACCTGGTGTTCGTCGATCATCGTCAGCGTTTCCCCACGCCGACGGCGTTCATGATCTATGTGTCGCAGGGCGATCCGAACGGCTCGATCATGATCAGCCGCGTGTCGCTGGATCCCGATGTGGAGCCGGACGATCCGATTTTCTTCTTCGATCTGAACGCGGAGCTGTTCACCGGGGACTCGCCGGATATGCGCCTCTGGACGGGTTTCCCCGGGGATTGGGTGATCTACACGGCCCCCAGCGGCTCGGGCGGGGTGCTGATCGGCGTGCTGACGCTGGACATCGACGATGACATTGACGACGAGGACCAGCGGCCACGGATCGAGGCGATGATCAGCGAGGCGCTGCTGGACCAGAACGGGGCCCTGGGCGTCATCCCCGCGGGCATGGGCTCGCTGCACTCGGGCGTTCTGGTGGCGCGCAGCCTGCTGGATTACGTCTCCAGCAACGCGAGCCTGGCCGACAAGCTGATGGGCAACAACCTGGACGTGATCCGGGCGATGTCCATCACGGCCGACGGCTCGCGGATCGCCGTCATCGACACCGACGCGGTGGACGAGTTCGGCATCGATCTGGCGACCCCGGCCGACCAGTTGGCGTTCATCAATCCGCTGACGGGTAAGGCGACGACCGTCGGCGTGTCGATCACGCTCGCGGGCGCCGGCACCGAGCTGACCGGCGTGATGGGAATGGACTACGGCGACCCGGACTTCGACGGGGTGGAGGAGCTTTACGCCGTCTACGACCTGGTGGGCGTGATCACGCTGGGCACGATCGACACGGGCACGGGCGAGTTCACGCCGCTCGGGGCGCTGCCGGCGGGGATCGACCGCGTGCAGGCGATGGCGTTTTCGCCGGATCAGCGGTTGTGGGTGATCGGCTACAACGGCACGACCGGTCAGTCCACGCTGTATGAGATCGATCCGGCGGACGGCTCGACGGTGGCGACCATCGGCATCCTGCGCGATGCGGCGACCGGCGCGAATCTGACGAACATCGGGTCGATGGATTTCGCCGTCAGCGAAGCCTACGGCAATCCGCCTTACCGCCTGCTGGCGCATGACCGACACAACGGCCGGCTCGTGGACATCGCGCTGACGAGCGCGACGGTTCTGGGCGTCGACTACGCGCTGGCGGGCCTCGCGACGGCCACGGAGATCGGCTCGCTGCGCCCGACGGTCGGCGCGATCACCTACGACCGTGTGAGCCACAG
>CAZUUQ010000001.1:8297-40231 GCA_964622625.1 uncultured Phycisphaeraceae bacterium
TCGGCTCGCTGCGCCCGACGGTCGGCGCGATCACCTACGACCGTGTGAGCCACAGCTTCTTCGCGGCCGACAACGTGTTCAGCGCTCCGCCGACGCCCTTCGAAGGGTGGATACCCTTTGAAGGAAGGTGGTCGCCGGAATCGGCTGCCCTCATGGTGCTCACAGGCTTCGAGTCCGACTCGTCGGCGCCGCAGGACCTGGGCCGCCTGGTCGTAGGCGGCACGATCACAGGCGAAGTCCACATCTCGGGGACGATGGGTCAGTTCATGGCCGGGCGCCTGGCCCTGGGCCACCTCGAGGACCGCTGGGCCGTGCTGACGCCCGATCCCAGCGAGTGGCCGGAAATCTTCACCGTCGGCGGCGATCTGCACTCGCTGTGGACCAACACGGGCATCGGCATCCCCGGCGTGCAGCTCAATCTGTCGCTGTTCAAGATGCGCGTGGACGGGCGAGTCGGGTACATCTTTTCGCCCAATGAGGTTCCCGGTGAAATCCGGGTCAACGACCTGGAGGCCATCACCGCGCGCAGCTTCCTGGACAACCTCTATTTCGAGCTGGAGCACCGCACGGGGCCGCTGCTCAATGCCAGCGGAACCTACTCGACCATCGAAGACACCATGTGGCTGCGCAGCAGTGAGGGATATGTCACCAACCACCCGGCGCTGTTCAACGACACGTTCGCGACAGCGCAGTTCGTGGCGGCGATCCGCGACGGCGTGGCCGGGCCGAACTCCGTGCGCATCCGCGGCGAACTGGCGGGCGACGCGCCTCCGGGCGACACCATCGACTACTACGCGATCCCGCTGCTGGCCGGCCAGACGATCTCGGCCCAGCTCATCGACATCGGGGGAACAGGGCTCCTGCGCCTGGGGGTGTTCGATCCGGACGGGCGGCTGATCGGCTCGGATTACAGCAACGTCGATGACAACGCGGTGCGCAACCAGGCGTTCGGCTTCACGGCCGACCGGCCGGGCATCTACATCTTCGCGGTGGCGGGCGACGGGGACACGAATTTCGACGGCGCCGGCGGGATCGTGCCGGTTGACCAGATGGGGCACTATGAAGTGCGTGTTTCGGGCGTCGAGGACCTGGCCCTGGGCGGGATCAGCGCGACGCAGGGCGAACTGCTTCCGGGCGACCTGACCGCCAACGTGATCGTCAGCCGCGGCGACCTGGGCACGTTGCGGGCCGCGAATTCGATCGACAGCGAAATCACCGTGTGGCGCGGCGACCTGCGGGTGATTTACGCCGAGCTGGTGTCCGGCAGCGATACGCCCGTGCTTTCGACGCTGCTTAACGTGGCGCAGGGCAACGTCGGCCTGATTCGCACGTTCACGCCCGTGCCGGCCCTTGCCGTCGTGGAGACGGTTGCGCCGATCGGCGGTGACATTCAGGTGATCGACATCGACGGGGTCGACGCGTCGGCCCTGCTGCGGCTGGATGTCAACGGCGGCATCGGGATCATCCGCACGAGCGGAAGCCTGGGGACGCCGGAAGACGGCGGCGGCCGGCTGCGCGTCGGCCGCACGGGCGTGGGCAACGGCGTCATCGAGCTGATCGACGTGGGCGGCCATTACTGGGGGCCGCTGATCCACACCGGCCAGGGCGGCGACGTCCGCTTCATCCGCGTGGACGGGTTCATTTTCAACCATCCGGGCTTCGGCGGCGGTTTTGCCGAGCGCATCTACGGCCTGGGTGAGAGCATCACCATCACGGATGACAGCGGCGCCGTGATCACGCTCGCGCCGGCGGAGAACATTCCCAACCCGCAGTACAACCCCGCCATCGCCGGCTCGGCTCAGCCGGAGTTCCTGCCCGGGTTCCTGACGGTGGCCAGCGTGGGCATCGCCAGCGGCGGGTCGGTGATCGTGCGCGTGGGCGTCGGCGGCGACGGCCGGCCCGCCCCCGGCCAGGAAGGCGTGGTCGAGCCCCTGCACACGCTGCCGACCGGCGAAGAGGTGGCGATCGCCAGCGGGCTGCAGGTGTCGGTTCAGTCTTCCACCGGCGCCGGGCGCGCGGACATCGGCCAGATCATCTTTGATCTGCGAGAGATCCCCGACGGCTTCGCGCCGACCGAGGATGACGAGCAGTGGGTGGTGTCGCTGGGCATCGGCGGCAACGTGCCGGTGGGCGTGTTCGACATCGTCGGCTCGGAATTCGTGGTGTTCGAGGGCATCCACAACACCACCGAGGGCGGCCAGATCATCAACGCGGTGATCGAGGGGGTGGGTTCGCTCTATTCGGCCGGCACACTGGGCCTGGCCCGCGGCCGCACGGGCGCGGCGCTGCTGGGTCGGGGCATCGCCACCGACGCGGTGCCGGAGTATCTGGACATGCGTCTTGCGGGCGACGACATCTACCCGATGGTGCTGGAGCGCAACGGCATCATCGTCCGTCGCATTGACGCCACGCCGACGGTCGTCAATACCATCCGGGCCAAACAGGGGCTGGGCCACATCCTGGTGATGGGCAGCATCAACCGGCTGGTCGCGGATGCCGACTCGAACTTCAGCCCCGACGACGACATCTTCGAGGGCATTGCCGGGCCGGTCTGGGCTTCGGACTTATACGATGTGGAGGAACTGAACGAGCAGACCAACCTTTTCCAGGACGTGGCCGGCCGCATCGAGAGCGTCTACATCGGCGAGGGCATCGCGCCGGCGGGCAGCGGGCTGGTCTCGTTCGCCGGTCTGTATGCGGGCGATCACCGTCAAACTGATGAAAGTCTGGAAGCGCAAGGTTACATCGGCCCCATCACAGGCGGCTACGGCGCCAACATCATGGGCCATGTCGTCTCAACGACGTTTATTGCGGGCGTCACACTCAACGGCGGATCCATCATCAACGCCGAGATCCTGTCCGTGATTGTTCTCCAGGATGCCCGCGAAGGGGATTCGTATCGGGGCGGCTGGGAATGGTTTTTCGACTTGGGTACGCCCGATTCGCCCACGCGGCCGTCCTCCATGGAAGTCGGCCCGATCCGCGTCAACGGCTCGGGCGGGATTATCGGTACGCTCGTCGGCGGTGTGGACATCCACTCCATCAGCGTGCCCAACGGCTTCGGCATCCTTAACAGCCTTGTCGTGAACAGCCAGAGCGGCTACCTCGGTCCGGTGACGGCCGGGGGCTACGGCCTGCGCGAGGTCGCCTTCGTCGGCGCGTCCCACATCGTCAGCCTCAACGCCACGGGCAACGGCACGGTTCTGCCCATTGACGCCCTGCCTCGCATGGTGATTCCGAGCCAGTTCGACGCGCCTCTGGCGTTCAGCCACGCGCCGTCGCGGCTTTCGGACGTCGGCATGATGCTGGGGCCGACGCCCAATCTGCTCACCGGCGTCATGGACGAAATCTTCGTCACCAGCGCCCAGCACATCGGCACCATCACGGCTTACCGGATTCTCGACAGCGTATTCAACGCGTCGAGCCGCATCGACGGCATCCAGACCCGCGACCTGATCGACGGACTGTCGGTGACCACCGGCTCACTGGGCTATTTCCGTCCCGGCTCGGACGTTTCGGCCCTGTACCTGACCTTCGCCGGCTCGCTCAGCAGCTTCGTGGTCAAGGGCAACGTGGACGGCAACTCGGTCATCCGCGCCGTCGGCCCGAATGCCGACATCCGCAACTTCCAGGTCACCGGCAACTTCCACGGCGACCTGATCGTCGCGGGCGTCGTCCGCACGATCAACATCGGCGGCGACCTGACGGGCAACATCACGATCGACGGCAGCGACGTCCGCGCGGCTTACGCGCTCAACCAGCTTCTGCTGGGCGGATCGCTGACCAGCGGTTCGCTGGACATCGTCGGCAACGTGAACCTGATCCGCTCCTACGGCAGCTTCGGATCGGCCGGCGATGTGCTGACGATCAACGGCAACCTCAATCGGCTTCAGGTCGGCACCAACGGGGCTCCGGCCGAACTGGCCACCGACGTGGTCATCTGGGGCAACTTCAACAGCCTGACGGTCAACGGCGTGTTGACCGGCGACGTGCGGGTCGAGGGCGACCTGCGCACGATCAATGTGACCAACAAGCCGCGCCTGTACCGCGGCATGGCGGTGGACACCGCCGGCCGCGTGCTGGCGATCGACACGACCGGGCAGTTCGACACCATCGTCGAGATCGATCCGGCCACCGGAGCGGCGACGGTGGTGGGCACGGTGGCGGACCTGTCGGGCAACCGCTACCGCGGGCAGGTTCTCCAGCTCGCGTTCGACAACGCGGGCAAGCTGTACGCGCTTGTCAGCGACGTGAACGGCCTGGGCGCGGGCGCGGCCGGCGCGGCCCTGGTGCAGATCGAGGCCACCGACGGCAACGGCGACGGGCTGCTGCTGGCGACGAACCCGACGCACACGGGCTTTGCCGGCGTGCCGCTCGACGGCGGGGGCGTGACGGCGAACTTCACGGCCCTGGCGGTGGATTTCGTGGGCCGCCTCTGGGCTGTCCGCCGCGACGGCGCGGTCGACACGCTGGTGCGGCTGGACATCGCCGGCATCGGCGCGGGCGCGACGGTGACGCAGACGGTCGTCGGCGCTGTCGCCAGGGGCGGGTCGAACACCAACATCGTCGGCATGGGTTTCAGCTCGACGGCTCCGCTGGAGACGCTGGTGGGCACGGCCAGCGACGGGTCGCCTCTGGTCTTCAATGCCGCCGGCGGGCAGACGGTCACGGTCAACGTCCTCGGCCCCGGCAACGTCGAGTTCTACGACGAAGGCGGCGCGGGCACGGACAGCGACAATGTGATCGACACGCTGCGGCTCGACGGCACGGACTCGACGACGGTGATCACCATCACGACGTCGGCGCCCGGTTCGGTGAACATCGGCCGGGTGCTGGCCGCCGCCGGCTCGATTGCCGGTTCGTTCAGCTTCGACGGGCTGCTGCTGGAGAACCTGGTGGCGGTGTCGATCAACGGCAGGTCGGCGGAGCTGCTGGCCATCGACATCAACGCGCCGTCGGCCTCGACGGTGCTGACCGCGGGCGGCGTGATCGACGGCAACGTCGACGCTTTCGCCGTCGGCCGCAGCGGGGCCTTCTTCGACACCTACGCCTACGACACGAACAACGTGCTCGGCGGCGTGTTCTACGCCAACGCGGCCGCATCGCTCGATCCGGCCGTCCGCATCGGCAGCATGACCGATCTGCTGGCCGGCGACGTCACGGTGCTGGGGAATCTCGGTTCGGCGACGCTCAGCGGCGGCAACGTGACCGGCGACTTCAGCGTGCTGGGCGCCAGCGGCGCATTGCGTCTGACCAACGGCAACATGGGCGGCAACCTGATCGCCGGCCAGCGGCTGACGAGCTTCATGCTGACCGGCGGTGACGTGCTCGCGGGCGCGGAGATCGCCAGTTCGCTGAGCGATGTGATGACGGTGCAGATCAACAACGGCGACCTGCTCGGCGCGGTGCGCGCGGCCAACGGCCGCATCGGCTCGCTGAACGTGCTCGGATCGGACATGGGGCCGGCGTCGGTCGTCGAGGCCAGGTCGGTCGGCTCGATGCGTATTGACAACGCCATCATGACCGGGGCTGTGATCCAGGTCACCGATGACCTGGCCACTCTGACGGTCGGCAGTGATGTCGAGGCAGGCGTCATGCTGACGGCCGGCTCCGCCGGCAGGTGGACCATTGGCGGCGATCTGGCGGCCGACGTGACCATCGGCTACAAGTCCGGCGTTTTGATGCTGACGGTCGGCGGCGACCTGGGCAGCGGCGGCGGCGTGATCGAGATCGCGGCTGACGTATCGCTGCGCGTCGCGGGCGACGTGATCGCGGGCACCACGCTGTCACTGGCCCGCAATGTGACGAACCTTCAGGTCAGCGGCATGTTTGCCGGCCACCTGCTGGTGGCGCGGGCGGCGACGACGCTGACGTTCGGCTCGATCGTCAATGCGGTGCTGACCTTCGGCTTCGACGTGGGCCGGCTGAGCACGAGCGGCGGCGGGATCACCGGCAGTCTCATTCAGGCGGGCGTGGACCGGGCCGATGGTTCGGTGTTCGCCGGCGGCGACGCCCGCCGCGGCAAGATCGGCACGCTCACCACCCAGACCGTCATCGACTCGATCATCTCCGCGGGCGGCGACGTCACGGGCTTCAGCGCGACGGCGATGACGGGCAGCACGCTCTCGGCCGGCCTGGCGCTGGCGGGTGCGGCGATCGACAGCATCATCAGCGGGGTGCTCGACCTGACAGTGGCGGTTGATCGCGACACGGCTCGGAGCGGCGGCACGCTGTATCGCGGCGACATCGGCAGCTTCAGCGGCGGCGTGATGACCGCCAGCCAGGCGGCCGCGGGCGTGGATCCCGGCGACGGCGACTTCATGACCGCTGGTGACAACACGGTGGTCACGTCGCTGTCGGGCGGCGCCAGCATCGTCAGGACGGCCACGGGCACGCTCGATGCGGCCAGTGCCGTCATCGCCGACGCGGGCATCGGCGACCACACCACTGGGCCCGGCGCGGCCAACAACAGCCCCAACGTCACCTACGCCCTGGTGGACATCACCGCGAACAACCCGCTGGCCGGTCCGATCGTGGGCACGGCCACGCAGGGTTCGCCGCTGGTGTACGTCACCACCGGCGGACATACCGTGACGATCACGCTCACCGGCGCCGGCAGCGTCAGCGTCTACGACGAAGCGAACGGCGGCGACAGCGACGACGTGATCGACGCCCTGGTGCTCACCGGCACAACGACGGCGTCACGACTGACCATCAAGACGACGACGCCCGGCGCGGTCGGCATCGGCCGCGTGCTGGCGCTGGACGACGCGACGGTATCGCAGTTCGTGTTCGACGGCGATATCGTCGGCGACGGCACGGACGACGTGGACATCTGGTTCGACGGTCCGGTGGCGACGCTGACGATGCGCGACCTTGGCGACGGCGTGACGGGCAAGGTCGGCGGCGACGTGACGACGCTCGGCATTGAAGGCCAGGGGGCCGGCGGGATCTACGTCGGCGGCACGGTGCGGACATTGCGTATCACCTCGAGCGCGTCAAGCGGCATTCTCGGTGTGATCACAGGCGCGGCGGCCGGCCTGGCGGACGTGACGGAGATCGCCATCGACTCCGGCGGCCTGACGTGGGTGTTCGACGGGGCGACGCAGCAGTTGGCCCGCGTGGACCTCACGGCGGCGCCCAACGCCGCGATCGCCCAGGGTCCGTTCAATGTCGTCGATCTTTTCGGCGGGGCGGCGGTCAACGTGCAGGCGATGGACTTCACCGCGGCCGACCTGCTGCTGGCCGTGGCCCAGGTGCGCGACCCGTCTCCGACAGCGCAGGTCGGTGCGATCTCCGCCGCGGCCGTCAGTCTGCGCGGCATGGCGGTCAACTCGGCCGGGCAGATCTACGCCATCGACTCCTCGAGCGGTTTCGACCGCCTGGTGCGGCTCAATCCGAGCACCGGCGTGATGACGGACGTGGGTATTCTGCGCGACACGTTCACCAACGCCTTCAGCGGCCAGGTGCTGGCGATCGCATTTGACGCCGGCGACAACCTCCTGGCGATTGTGGAGGATCGTGACGGCGTGGGCGGCGCCTTTGCGGCCGGCGACGGCGCGGCCCTGGCGCGCATCGAGACAAGCGACAGCAACAGCAACGGTTTCCTGGACGTCACCAGCCCGACCCAGGCCGGCATGCCGCCGATCCTGCTCAACGACGGCGGCGCGGTGACCGACGCCATCACGGCCATGGCTGTCGATTCCGGCGGCACGATCTGGGCGGTGATTCGCGTTATCGCCCAGGATCTGCTGGTCACCATTGACAGCGCGGGCGCGGTCACGCTGGTCGGCGCGATCCAGGCTGACGGCGCGGACACCAACCTCGTGGGCTTCGGCTTCGACGACACGGGCGAACTGATCGGCTTCGACAACGTGTCGGGCTCGATGGTACACGTGGACACGGCCGACCCGACGCAGTCGCAGTCCATCGGCACGGTGGGGGCGGTCAGCCCGACGCTCGACGCCTTCGTGATTCGCGGCGTCGGAGCGTCGATGGTCAGCTACGCCTACGACACCGACGACGTGGTGGGCGGCCTGTTCTTCAAGAGCAGTCCCGACGGGGTGGCGGTGCTCGGCTCGATCGACACCACCGGCGGCGCGGGCACGGGCGCGTTCACCCGGATTCTGGCCCTGGCGCAGAACGCCGCGGGCATGCCGCTGACCAGTGCCGTCCGTTCCATCGCCGTGGATACCGCCGGTGCGGGCCACATCTTCGCGGTCACGGCCGACGGCAACCTTTATGAGTACGACGCTGACGGCGTGCTGGTCGGCGGCGGGGCGGTGGGGACCATCACGGACGCTTCCACCGGCCAGGCGCTGAGCATCACACAGATCGACTTCAACGCGGCGGGCGAGCTGGTCGGCGTGGACGCGACGTTCGGCCGACTGGTCACGATCGACACCGCGACCGCCCAGGCGACGCGGCGTGTGGACAACGGCACGGTTCCGGCCGGCGACCTGGCGGCCTACGGCTACGACCCCGTGGCCGACGAGTTCCTCGCCGTTCGCGCCGCGACCGACAACTATGTGCGGTTCCTGGCGACGACGAAGGCGGAATTCGAAGCGACGGCGGGCGGCTTGACGGCCGACTCGTTCACGAGCATCACGATCAACGGCTCGCGCGCGCCGGGCATGGTTTACAACGGCCGCATCACCGCCACGGGCAACACCATCGGCACGGTGACGCTCTACGGCGACTTCGGCGGGCAGATCACGTCGGACAGCTCGATCCGTTCGTTCCAGCAGTCTTTCGGCGACTACGAGGGCGCGGTGCGGGCGGGCTGGGATCTCGGCACGTTCACGGTCATTCCGGGCCTGGGCGCGGCTGGCGACTTCAAGGTCGGCGGCGTGGTCGAGTCCGGCGACAAGCTCAACAGCGTCACCCTTCGCGGGGCGCAGTTCGACGGTCTGATCCAGGCCGGCGAGGCAGGCACAATCACGATCTACGGCGCATCCGGCTCCAATGCCGACATCCGCGTGGCGCGCGAGACGTCCAGTGTGCGGTCGATGGATGACTATGCCGGAAGTATGACCCTCGGGTGGCTCAGAAGCTCGCTGATGATCCAGGGCGCTCTTGGGGCGGCGTCGAGCATTCTGATCGGCGGGGACGCATCGACGGTGTCGCTCAGCGGCGGCACGGCCGCGGGCAGCGTGGTGAGCATCGGCGGAGCCACGCGCAGCCTGACGATCGGTGAGACCCACGCCGGTCAGGTCGCCAGCCGAGGCGATATCAGCCGGGCGTCGCTGGCGACGGTCGCGGGCGGCCTGGTGATCGCCGGCGGCAACCTGACCACGGTCATGGCCAGCGGCGCGGTGACCGGCGCCCTGATGGCCGCGGGCACGTGGGTCGGCGCTGACGGCATCTACAACACGGCCGACGACGTGATTTTCGGCGGATCGATCAACAGCGCGACGTTCCGCGGCGCGTTCACCGGCAGCGCCCTGGTCGCAGGCGTGCTGCCGAGTCTGGCGAGTGGTCCGGGTATCCCGGGCAATGTCCGCGCCTACACCGGCAATGCCGGCGGTGGTATCGGGGACAAAGATTCAGCCACGGCCGGCGGCATCCTGCCCAGCAGCATCGGCCGCGCCAACTTCTCGGCCTCGACGACCGGCTCGGCGGTGGCGGCTGCGGATCAGCTCGGGATGGTCAGCGGCAAGTTCGCGCCCAACCTTGCCACCCGCGCCTATGGCCGCGACCCCCTGGGGCCGCCGCAACTGGTCGGCTTCAATCTCATCAGCGGCAGCGTCATCGAGCTGATCTTCAACGAGCCGATCGACACGGCTTCGGTCGCTCTGTCGATCGACCTGAACAACGACGGACTGTTCACCGCTCCCGGCGATGTGCTCGGCTCGATCACGCTCACCGATTCGGCGGGCACCATCATCGATACCGGCGTCCAGTTCGACTATCTCACGCAGGTTGACGATGACGGTCGCACGCAGGGCGTCCTCCGCATCGTGCGCGCCGGCGGCTTCAATGCGGCTGACGTCGTCGGACCGTTCCTGACCATCACGCTGCACGGGAATCCGGCCGATCCGGCAATCACGGATCGCAGCGGCCTGCGTTCGGTGCTGCGCGATTTCAATCAGGCGACGGCGGGCAGTCTGGTGCCGGTGGTCACCGACCCCTTCGGAACCGTCTTCGACGGCGACGACGACGGCTTGGAGGGGGGCGACCGCGACTACGTGGTCACCGTCACCGACGCGGCCGATGACTTCCTCGAGTCCCTGGCCCAGCCGGCGGTTCCCATCACGGTTGACGCCGGCGCGATCGATATCCGCGGCGTATTCGAATCGATCGAGGACGTGGACATCTACCGCTTCTCGGCGTCGGCCTTCCAGTTCCTGAGCCTCCAGGTTTTCGGCTCGACGACGCTGCAATTCGGCATCTTCCACCAGGACGACCAGGGCACCACGTCGCTGCTGGACGACACATTCGAGCTGGTCACGCGACACGAGGTCCACGTCGGCGCGGACACGCCGCTGTCGGACATCCGCGGCAACATGCGGAATACGGACAAGTACGCTCAACTGTTCCTCCATGACCAGTTCCAGGCGGTGGAGCTGCCGCAGGACGGCAACTACTACATCGTCGTGGAGCCGCTGCTCGCGGACGACACCACGTACCACCTCCAGCTCACGCTGGCCAGCACCGACGACATGCTCGACGGCGTGGTGGACGGGTCGGCCGGCCTGCCCGAGGGCGAGCGCATCGCCTATGTGAGCAACTTCATCGGCCAGAACAACAATCTGCTGGGCGCCAACACGCCCAAGCAGCTCGTGTACCTGAATTTCGACGGCGGCACGACGCAGCAGTACGACGCCGAAACCGGCAATACGCTGGTCGAAGCGTTCGATCCGGATGCCTTTGGCACCGGTCTGTCGCCGTACCGCGATATCCTCATCGACGGCGGCACGATCGGCTCGGTGACTTTCAGCGGCATCGTCGACAAGGTGATGAGCATCTTCAGCGACACGCCGGCGTCGCATCCGCTGGGCCAACTCAATGTGCAGCGGGTGGATGCCGACCTGTCGAGCTTCTTCGCGGCCGCGAACGGCCTGTGGTTCACCACGGTCGATCCGACGCTGGCGGGCCTCGACCCGCTTGTGGACTATTCGATCATCTACATTGGGGAAACCGACCCGATCTGGGGCGCCGGCCTGCTGGGCGTGGCCAACACCGTGGATCTGTCCAACATGGACAAGGCCCTCGAAGCGGTGGTCGCCGCCCAGGGCTTCGCCGGCATGCCGTTCAGCCCGGTGACCAACACGGCCATCAATCAGGTGACCAACGCCATCGCCAACACGCTGGCCCACGAGCTGGGCCACATTCTCGGCCTCAACCACCAGCCGACGGATTTCGATTTCCTGACCGAGAGCTGGCTGCTGCAGCGCGACGATCCGGCCAACGGCCTGCTGGCGGCGCAGAACGGCGGCAGCGGCGTGGACAACGCGGTGGGCCTGGCGGACTTCCGCATCACCACCCGCGACGGCGTGGACCACGACATCGACATCGACGGCGCGGTGACCGTGCAGGACGTGGTCGATCTGATCAACGCGGCGACGGGAGATCGGCTGACGGCAATGATCGACTCGGACAACAGCCGCCTGGTGCTGACCGACCATACCGGTGTGACGGGCACGCTCACGATCACGGCGCTGAACGGGACGACGACGGCGGTGGATCTGGGCATCCTGGGCTCGACGTTCGGCGTCGTGGGCTTCGACGCCACACTCAATGGCCAGGCGATTCTGACCACCGGCGACGGCAACGACGGCGTCGGCCTGATGGCATACGCGCCGGCCGAGAACGACGTGAGCGGCCTGACGCGCCTCGGCACCGACGACCTGTCGCGCGAGGAATTCCCCGTCGGGCAGATCGACACGGTGGACCTGCTGCTCAACTGGCTGTCGTAAGCGGCCGATCGGCGGCGGGCTGGTCCGTACAGCGAACGTGCGCCCCGGCCGGCCGTGCCTGGGCTTTTTGTGCCCGCCGCGGCGCGGCTTGGACATTGGCGGGCGGCAACGTAAACTAAAGGCAATCGCTTACTTGCGGTCGCCGGGGGCGGGGGCGCCGCCGCACCGGACCGTCCGCGGGGCGCTCGTCGGCCGCACGCCGCCGCCGCGACTTCATCACGATACACCACGCCACCGAGGAGATTCGACATGGCAGATCAGGGCAAGGGCGACGCGCACGTGGATATGCAGGCGCAGCACCAGACCGGCTCGCAGCAGGTGCGCCTGCGCATCGACGAGCAGGCGATGAGCACCACCTACTCCAATGCTTTCCGCACCAACACCACGGCCGAGGAGGTGGTGATCGACTTCGGCATGAACCTGGTGGTGCCCACGCCGCGCCAGGCCGGCAGCGAGGCCGCCCCCGACGAGCCGGTCGGCGACATTCTGTTCAAGCTCAACAACCGCGTGGTGATGAACTACTACACGGCCAAGCGTCTGGCCCTGCTGCTGGGGCAGGTGGTCCGCCGCCACGAGGAGCGTTTCGGCGAGCTGAAGCTCAACGCGGCCGAACGCGTGGTCAAGGGCGGCAAGTAAGGTCGCCGCGTTTGCGTTGCGTCAGGTCGATCCGCGTCCAGACGCGAGACCCATCGCATGGGCATGAATCAGGCCAGCACGGCATCGCAGGCCGCCAGTCAGGCCCACGGTCTGGCCCAGGGGCCGACCACACTGCTGGACCTGGTCGAGCAGCTCGGCCGTTTTGAGGGGCCGCCGGAACGGTTCGTCACAGCCCTGCTGGCGCTGCAATGCCACATCGCTCCGGCCGCCGGCGGCGCAGTGCTGCGCCGCAATCCCAGTGAATCACGGCCGCCGGACACACCGTCGACGGAACCGGCGGCGGATGGTCCCGGGCAGGTGCTGGCGGTCTATCCGCCCCAGCCGCGCGACGCCACGCCGCCGATCTGGCTGGCCCAGGCGGCCGAGCTGACCCCGCGCATCCTCGCGGCCCGCAAGACGCAGATCATGGCCGTGCACAAGGCCGACGACCTCTACGGCCAGCCGGCGGCCCGCAGCCTGGTCTGTGTGCCGCTGCACGGGGCCGGCACCATGCGCGGCATGGCGGCGTTTCTGGTCGAGTCGTCGGACCGGACCGTGCTCGCCCTGGCGCAGGAGCGGCTGGAGCTGACCGTCGGGCTGCTGAGCGTCTTCGAGTTGCGCCTGACGCTCCAGAAGCGCAACACGGACATGCGGCGGCTGCAGACGGCCATCGAGGTGACGGCCGCGGTCAACGAGCAGGATCGCGGGCATGCGGCCATGATGGCGGCGTGCAACGAGATTGCCGGCCGCTGGCGGGCCCACCGGGCGGCCATCGGCTTTCTCGCCGGCCGCTACGTCAAGGTCCGCGCCCTGTCGCACACCGAGAAGTTCACGCGGAAGATGCGCCTGGTGCAGGACATCGAGGCGGCGATGGAGGAGTGCCTCGACCAGGACGTGGAGATCGTGCACCCCGCGCCGCCGAACGCCACGTTCATCAGCCGGGCCACCACCGAGCTTTCCACGCGGCACGGGCCGGCGAGCATCTGCAGTCTGCCCATGCGTCACGGCGGGCAGGTCGTCGGCGTGCTGACCGTCGAGCGTGCGGCCGACGAAGCCTACAACCTGGAAGACGTGCAACTGCTGCGTCTGACGGCCGACCTGCTGACCGCCCGCGTCTACGAGCTGCACACCAACGATCACTGGTTCGGCCATCGCCTGGTGCAGGATGCGCGGCGCGGGCTGGCGGCGCTGGTGGGTCCGCGTCACACGTGGGCGAAGGCGGCCGCGGTCGTCGGCCTCGCGGGCGTGCTGTTTCTCACCTTCGTGCGCGGGACCGACCGGGTGAAGGCCGACTTCGCCATTGAGCCGACCGTCCGCCGCGTGATCTCGGCGCCGTTTGACGGCATCCTTGCGGCGGTGCACGTCGAGCCGGGCGAGCCGGTGTCGGCCGGAGAAACGGTGCTCGCGGAGCTGGACGTCGCCGAACTGCAGCAGCAGCATCTTCAGGCGCAACGGCAGCGCGCCGAATACCTGGTGGAGGCTGACGCGGCCCTGCGCGACGGCAAACAGGCCGAGCGGGCCCTGGCGCTGGTCAAGGCGCGGCAGATGGAGCCGGCCATCGCCCTGCTGCGACAGCGGATCGATCAGGCGCAGCTTCGCTCGCCGATCAGCGGGCTGGTGCTGCACGGCGACCTGCGGCGGCAGATCGGCGCGCCGGTAAGCAAGGGCGACGGGCTGTTCGAAGTCGGTGAGCTGACGGATGACGGGGCGCTGCGGGCTGAATTGCTGGTGCCCGAGAACCGCATCGAGGCGGTGGCGGTGGGGCAGCGCGGCGAAATGGCGGCCGCCTCGCACCCGGCCGACCGGCTGGCGTTCACCGTCGAGAAGATCAACCCCGTGGCCGAGGTGGTGGACGGCGGCAACGTGTTCCGCGTGCGCGTGCGTCTGGAGCAGCGGCCGCCGTGGCTGCGTCCGGGCATGGAGGGCGTGGCCAAGGTGGACATCGGCCGAGCGCCGTACGGCTATCTGTGGACGCGCGATCTGGTGAACTGGATCCGCATGCGCCTGTGGTGGTGATCGGGTGGTGAGGTTGCATGGCGACGCATCGGCCGACTTTCAGCGAGCTGTGGTACCGCGTGGCCGAGCTGCGCCCGCGCCTGCATCCGACGGTGCAGACCTATCGCCAGGCGTTTCGCGGCCGCACGTTCCACGTTGTGCGCGACGCGTCGAACAACCAGTTCTTCCGCCTCGACGACGCGGGCTACCACTTCGTGGCCCTGCTCGACGGGCGGCGCAGCGTCGTCGAGGCGTGGGACATCTGCAACGATCAGCTCGGCGACCGGGCTCCGACGCAGGGCGAGGCGATCCGTCTGCTGGGCCAACTCTACGGCGCGAACCTGCTGCAGGTGGACCTGACGCCCGATGCCCAGAGCATGTTCGAGCGCTACCGCCAGCGGGTGCGGCGGGAGGTCGGCGCGTTCTTCACCAATCTGCTGTTCGTGAAGATTCCGCTGTTCGATCCGGATCACATTCTCGACGCGTGGCTGCCGGCGGTGCGCTGGATCTTCACGTGGGTGGGCGTGGTGCTGTGGCTGGGGCTGCTGGCGGCGGGGGGCTACGCGCTGGTGGGGCGGTGGGATGAACTGGTCAGCGGCGCCTCGAACGTACTGGCGCCGTCGAACCTGCTGCTGCTGACGATCGCGTTCTGGGTCATCAAGGGCCTGCACGAGTTCGGCCATGGCTTTGCCTGCAAGGCGTTCGGCAAGGAGACGGGCACCGGCGGCGAGGTACACACCATCGGCGTCATGCTGCTGGTGTTCATGCCCATCCCGTATGTCGATGCCTCGAGCGCCTCGGCCCTGCGCAGCAAATGGCAGAAGGCGGTGGTGGGTGCGGCGGGCATGTTCGTCGAGCTGGCGGTGGCCGCGGTCGCCGCCATCCTCTGGGCCCGCACCAGTGCCGGCGGGTCGGCGGTCGCGGCCGCCGTCCACGCCCTGGCCTACAACATCATCTTCCTCGCCTCCGTCTCCACGCTGCTGTTCAACGGCAACCCGCTGCTGCGCTATGACGGCTACTACGTCCTGGCCGACCTGCTGGAGATGCCCAACCTGGCGCAGCGCAGCCGCGACTACCTGTACTACCTGGTCAAGCGGTACCTGTTCGGAGTGAAGCAGGCGCGGTCATCGGCCCGCAGCCGCGGCGAGCGCATCTGGTTTTTCCTGTATTCCGTTGCCGCCACCATCTACCGGGTGTGGATCAGCGTGCACATCTTCCTGTTCGTCGCCGGCCAGCTTTTCTTCGTGGGCATCCTGCTGGCGTGCGGGGCACTGATCGGCTGGGTGTTCATGCCGCTGGGCAAGTTCATTCGCTACCTGCTGACGCACGGCGAGCTGGCGCGGGTGCGGCCGCGGGCGCTGGCGGTCACCGGCGGATTCACGGCGGCGATGATCGTGCTCATCGGCCTGATCCCGATGCCCGACCGGGCGCGGGCCAGCGGCGTGGTCGAGCCGCGACGCCTGGCGGTGGTGCACATGGAGGTCGGCGGGTTCGTCGATCACTGGCTCGCTTCCGATGCGGACGTCCAGGCCGGCCGCTCCGTGCTGCTGGGCGCCCACAACCCCGAGCTGTCAGCGCGGCGGGCGGAACTGCTGGCCGAGATCGAACGCGTGGGCATCGAGCATCGCCACCAGGTCGGTCGGGACGAGGCCCGCGCCCGCATTCTGCTTCAGCAGGCGGCCGCCCTGCGCAGACAACTTCTTTATGTCGAGGACCGGCTCGGCGCTTTGCAGGTGGCCGCGCCGATCGACGGGCGATGGATCGCGCCTGACCTGGACCGCTTCGGCGGTGCTTACATCAAGGAAGGCGAGCGCATCGGCCTGGTGGCGAGCACCGATGACCTGATCGTCCGTGTGGTGACGGACCAGACCCTCGGTCCGCGGGTGGGGTCGGAACTGGCGGCCGGCGATCGGGTGGAAGCGCGGCTGCGCGGTCGGGCGGATCTGTTTTTTGTCGGCCGCATCGAACGCGTGCTGCCGGCCGGCGGTCAGACGCTGCCCTCGGCCGCGCTGGGCTACCTCGGCGGCGGCGACGTGGCGACGGCCCAGGACGATCCGCACGGCACGCGGGCGACCCAGCCGTTCTTCGAAGTCGTCGTGGGGCCCGACGCGACCACGGCGGGCGATGTCGCGCTGCACAGCGGGCAGCGCGTCGTGCTGCGTTTCGAGTTCGACCGCACGCCGTGGGCGGCCCAGTGGATGCGGGCGCTGCGGCAGTTGTTCCAGCAGAGGTTCAGGGTGTAAGGGATTGCCGATTGTCGATATCCGATTGCCGAACGAACCGGCCTTGAGCCGCGCGTTCGCCAGTCACCGATCGTGAGCAGCAGGTACCGTGATTGCTCCCAGTGCCGCCAGTCCGGTCGCATCGCCTCCGTCCGCGTCGCCGCCGAGCGGGACGTGGCGGATGCTGTCGGCCGGCGCGCGGCCGGCGGCGCTGCCCAAGGGGCTGGATGCCGTCGCGGACCACGTGACGGCCCGGGTGCAGTCGCGCTGGCCGCGGACGCGGCGGCTGCTGCGCCGGGCCGAGCGTATTCTTGAGCAACATCGCGTGATCAGCGATCTGTCCGAGGCCCGCCTGCGCGAGCGGCTGATGGCACTGCGCGACCGCTTCCGGCTGGGCCGCGATGTCGAGGCCGATACCGACGCGGCCCTGAGCCTGCTGTGCGAGGTGTGCGTGCGCCGGCTGGACCTGCTGCCGCACCGCGAGCAGGTCGCGGCCGCGCTGGCGATGCGGGCCGGCTGCCTGGCGGAGCTGGCCACCGGCGAGGGCAAGACGCTGGTGGCGTCCCTGGTCGCCACGCTGGCGGGCTGGCGCGGCCGGGGCTGCCACGTGGTGACCACCAATGATTACCTGGTGCAACGCGACGCGAAGTGGATGGCCGACGTCTACCGCTTCTGTGGTCTGACCGTCGGCTGCATCCAGCAGGACTTGCCGCCGGATGCCCGCCGCGGTGCGTACGCGGCCGATGTGACGTATGTGACCAACAAGGAGGTGACGGCCGACTTCCTGCGCGACCGGCTGGTGCTGGGGCGCATGCGGGGCCTGACGGCGGCGCTGACCGCCGGCATTGTCGAGGAAGGCGGGCAGGGCCGTCGCGTGGAGCACCTGGTGATGCGCGGCCTGGCGCACGCGGTGATTGACGAGGCTGATTCACTGTTGATCGATGAAGCCGTGACGCCGCTGATTATCAGCGGCGACGCGCCCAATCCCGAGCAGGCGGCGACGTACGAGCAGGCGGCGGCGATCGCGGCGAAGCTTCGGCCGCAGCGGGATTACCGCGTGCTTGAGCGATTCCGCGACGTGGAGTTGTCGCGCGGCGGGCGACGGCGGGTGGCGGAGCTGGCGGGCGAGCTGGGCGGATTGTGGCGGGGCGTGCGCCGCCGCGAGGAGCTGGTGGTTCAGGCCCTGATCGCGCGCAGCCTGTTCCTGCGCGACAAGCAATATGTCGTGCAGGACGACAAGATCGTCATCGTCGATGAGTTCACCGGGCGCCTGATGCCCGACCGCACCTGGCGCGACGGGCTGCACCAGGCCATCGAGGCCAAGGAGCGGATTGAAGTCAACCCGCCGAAGGCCACGCTGGCGCGGATCAGTTTTCAGCGGTTTTTCCGGCTGTATCCGCACCTGTGCGGCATGACGGGGACGGCCTGGGAGGTGCGGCACGAGACGTGGCGGGTCTATCGGATGCCGGTGGTGCGCATCCCGACGCATCGGCCCTGCATCCGCGAGCAGCAGGGCAGCCGTGTCTACGCGGGCGCGGCCGCGAAGTGGGCGGCGGTGGTGGAGCGCATCGCGGCGCTGCACGGACAGGGCCGGCCGGTGCTGGTGGGCACGCGCTCGATCGTGGCCAGCGAGGCGTTGTCGACGATGCTGACGCAGCGCGGGCTTGAGCACCAGGTGCTGAACGCGGTGCGTCAGGCCGAGGAAGCGCAGATCGTGGCCGACGCGGGTCATCGCGGGCGCATCACGGTGGCGACGAACATGGCCGGTCGCGGCACGGACATCAAGCTCGGCGGCGACGTGGCGGCGGCGGGCGGCCTGCACGTGCTGGCGACGGAGCGGCATGAGTCGGGGCGCATCGACCGCCAGCTCTTCGGCCGCTGTGCGCGTCAGGGCGATCCGGGTTCGAGTGAGGCGTTCGTCAGCCTGGACGATGAACTGGTGCGCCGGTATCTGCCGACCGTGCTGGTGCGTCTGCTGGCGTGGACGCTATCGCGGCCGACGCGGTGGACCACGCGGATCGGGCGGGCGGTGCTGTGGTACGCGCAGCACCGGGCCGAGGCAATGGCGCGGCGGCAGCGGGCGGGGGTCCTCAAGACCGACGACTGGCTGGACCAGATGCTCGGCTTCGCGGGGCGCGAACGTTGATGCGGCGCCTGCCGCGATGGGCGTTCCATGCCGGCTGAAAGCCGGCGGCGCGCGTTCGTGACGTGGTCCTGGGCGCGGTGTGGGGGACTTCGACGACTCTGCCGGCGGGCCGGTGGTTATCAGCCTGTGGGCATGCGCACGGGCTTGGAGACGCTGTGCAGTTCGGGCAACGGCTCGCCGATCGATTCCATCTTCTCTTTCAGGGCGCCGGCCATCTGCTCCAGGGACGTTTCGGTGAGAAACTCCTTGAGCTTGGCGCGCACCGGCGCCCACTGGTCGTGCTGGGGGCAGGGCTGCTGATCGTCGCACTGGGCCATGCCCACGGCACAGCCGTCGAGGTCCTCAATTCCATCGACGGCCGCGACGATATCTATGAGGTACAACTTGGCGGGCTTGCGCGCCAGGGCGAATCCGCCGCCGCGGCCTTTGGCGCTGATCAGCAGGCCCTTGCGCACCAGATCCTGGAAAATCTTGGCCACGAAGTGTCGGGGCAGATCGGTACCCTGACACAACTCGTCCAACAGGACGTATCCATCCGGACGTAGCATCGCCAGGCGACTCATGGCACGAATGGCGTAACGGCAGGCATTGGAGTAGATCATCTGGAAGGCCTCAGTTGACAAGCATGATTGTGACCGTGCGACCCGGGCACACGCACCAAGCCGACACCTTCAAACGACGATTGCGAATATTATACCGGAAGTTCCGCTGAGCAAACTGATTACTCCCCCGACCGCCTTTTGGCTCCCCCCTCGTCGTCCGGACCAGCCCCTCTCAGGAGACCCCCATGCCCTCATCCATCCACCGCATCGGCATTCTGACGGGCGGCGGTGACTGTCCGGGCCTCAATGCCGTGATCCGGGCCGTGGCCAAGAGCGCCATGGGGGCCCATGAGCTGGAAGTCTTCGGCATTGAGGACGGCTTCCTGGGCCTGGTGCAGAACCGCATGCACCCCCTGCGCAACGAGGATGTGTCCAACATTCTGACCCTCGGCGGGACGATCCTGGGAACGAACAACAAGTGCGACCCGACGCGCTACCCGGTGAAGAAGAACGGCGAGGTGGAGTTCCAGGACGTCACCGACCGCTGCCTGGAGCACATCGGCCACCGCCACCTGGACGCGATCGTGGTCATCGGCGGCGACGGGACGATGAGCGCCGCTTCCAATCTCGTGCGTCACGGCATCAATTGCATGGGCGTGCCCAAGACCATCGACAACGACCTGGAAGGCACGGATGTGACTTTCGGGTTCGCCACGGCCCGCTACATCGCCACGGCCGCGCTGGACCGCATCCACACCACAGCCGCCAGCCATCACCGTGTGATGATCGTCGAGGTCATGGGTCGCAACGCCGGCTGGCTGGCGCTGCACAGCGGCGTGGCCAGCGGTTCGGACATCATCCTCCTGCCGGAGATTCCCTTCGACATCGACAAGGTCTGCGAGAAGGTGCAGCAGCGCTCGCGGCACGGCAAACGCTTCAGCATCGTGTGCGTCAGCGAGGGCGCCAAACCCAAAGGCGGCGAGCAGGTGGTCGATCACTACGACCCGACCAGCCCGGACCCGATCCGGCTCGGCGGCGTGAGCAAGGTGATCGCCGACCAGATCGAGCAGAAGACGGGCATCGAGACGCGCACGACGGTGCTCGGCCACGTGCAGCGCGGCGGTACGCCGGTGCCGGAGGACCGCGTGCTGGCCACCGAGTTCGGTCACGCGGCCGTCGAAGCCCTGATGGCCGGCAAGCAGAATCGCCTGATCGTCATGAAGGGCCGCACCGTCACCGACGTGGACATTCTCACGGCCGCGAACAAGCAGCGCCTCGTGCCGCTGGATCATCCGCTGATCAAGGCCGCCCGTGACGTGGGCACGGGCTTCGGCGACTGACGCGGCGGCGTATACTCAACGGCGATGACCGAATCGTTCGAGCATCTGAAGCTGCGCTGCCCGCAATGCGGGGCGGCGATGCGCAGCGGCTACATCCCCACCGGCGGGGGCATCTTCTGGTTCGACCATCCGCATCGGCCGGGCATCGTGCCCTTCGCCAAGGCCCTCGAAGGCACGAGCACCTGGTTTCGCCGCGCCAAGCTGGAAGCGTATCACTGTCCGAAATGCCGACTGGTGACGTTCCGCTACGGGGGCAGTGTCGCCGATCCCTTCGAGCCGTCCTGACATGCGTCGTTTTACTCTTCGTCGAACTTGCG
This sequence comes from uncultured Phycisphaeraceae bacterium, assembly GCA_964622625.1. Classification (GTDB taxonomy): domain Bacteria; phylum Planctomycetota; class Phycisphaerae; order Phycisphaerales; family Phycisphaeraceae; genus CAZCWM01. The sequence goes on from CAZUUQ010000001.1 coordinate 29,414, forward strand.
CTCGACCAGCGAGGTCAGGGTCCGCAGGGCCTGCTCGGCGTCCGGGCCGCTGGCCTCGACGGTAAGGTCCGTGCCCTTGGTGGCCGCGAGCATCATCATCTGCATGATGCTCTTGCCGTCGACGGTCTGGGAGCCCTTGGAAACACGGATGTCGGCGGCGAAGGCGTTGGCGGCATCGACGAACGCCATCGCCGGCCGGGCGTGCAGGCCCAGCCGGTTCTTGATCGTCACCGTCGTGCTGTGTGTGGTCTGTTCGGATGCCACAGTCGCGTCGGCGGGTCAGCGCGTGCCGCCGGCGGCTACAACTGCTGCCCGTCCGCCTCCTCGATCAGCTCCATGACTTGCTCGGTCGTGGTCGCCTGGCGCAGGAATCGCCGGAACGTTTCGCGCTGCAGGTGCGAGAAGATGTTCTCCATGGCCTGCAGGTGTTCGTCGGGTTTGTCGGCCGGCGACAGCAGCAAAAAGATGGTGTAGACCGGCGACTTGTCCAGGGCGTTGAAGTCGATGCCGGCGGCACTGATGCCGATGGTCGCGGTCATCTTCCTGATCTTCTCGTGCTTGACGTGCGGGACGGCCACGCCCTTGCCGAAGCCGGTCGAACCTTTCTTCTCGCGGTCGAGGATGAGCCTGACCAGGGTGTCGCGCAGGGTCTTGGGGGCGGCCCCGGCGGCGATGAGCGCGTCAACCAGTTCGTGGATGGCGTCGTCGCGTTTGGCGGCGGACAGTTGGGCGACAATGGCGTCTTTGGCGATGAAGTCGCAGAGCTTGAGCATGGCGGAGATCCTGGGCGTCCGCGGGCCTGACCGCATGCGTGGCGGGCGGCCCGTACGGGCGCGGGGCGATGACAGCGCTAATGATGCTTGCGGTTGCGCAGCTTGTCCTTATGGTCGACCAATTGCCGTTCGAGCTTATCGTGGGTCGCGTCGATGCAGGCGTACAAGTCCGTCCCCTCGGTCTTGGCGATGAACGGCTCGTGATGGTCGGCGGTGACGCGCATCTCCACGGCGAAGCCTGGGTCGAGCTTGTCGGCCACGACGTCCACGGCCTGGATTCGGTCGTAATAGCGGGGCAGGCGGCCGGCCTTTTCCGATGCGTAGGCGCGGATCGCCTCGGTGATGTCCATGTGCCGGCCGGTCACGGTCACTTCCATGCGCTTCTCTCCGCCCATCTGGCCCTTGGTGGGAGCCGCTACAGAACGGCTTTGCTCTCAGACGGGCCTTGTCCCGGTCCGTCCGCGCGTTTCCCATGGTCCACAATCGACTCGGTCGTACGCTGCGACGTCGGACCCACCACGCCGCCGCTGATCGTGAACCGCAAGGCCTCCTCGATTGTGATGTGCAATTCTATCGTATCCCGCTTCGGCACGGTGATGACGTACCCGGTGAACGGCGTGGGTGAACTGGGCACGAAGATGGTGAGCATCGGCTCGTCGGGATTCGGCGCCAGCACGCCCATCGGCTCGCCGGTGACCAGTCCCACGGACCACAGCCCCTTGCGTGGATACTGCACCGCCACCACGCGGCTGAAGCGGGCGGCGGCTTCGTCCCGGCCGCCCACGAAGAAGTCCGTCACCTGCTTGATGGCCGGATACACCCGACCCAGCAGGGGTATGCGCTGCACCAGATCCTCGCCGCGGGCGTACATGCGCCGTCCGATGAAGCTGCCCAGCACCGCGCCGACGAAGTAAATCAGCACTATCGCCACCACCAGGCCGATCAGGTTCATCACCGACCACGTGCCGATGCGGATCGAGTCCCACCATCGCCGCAGGGCGTGACGTCGGGCGTGCGGCTCAAGGAACTCGTGAAGGGCTGCGGCCTCCTGCTGCGGCGTCCAGTCCGGCCCCAGGGCCGCGGCCAGGGTCTCGCGCTGCGAGCGCCAGCGGGCCTGCTGGTTGCTGTCCAGATTCTGCTCGGCTTCGAGGTAATCGCGCGGCTGAGGCGGCGGCCAGTGCGTGGTCGTGAGGATCAGTTGCCTCACGCCGCGGTTGATCGGCTCGGCCACGCGGCCGTCCACGAAGTTGTAGGCCATCAGCAGCAGCCAGAAACTCAGCACCGTCGGCAACACGATCGCCAGGCCGCGAAAGAAAAAGTGTCGAAAGTTGTCCAGCCAGGTGCGCTGACGTTGGGCGGGCATGAAGTTTCCTGAGCCTGGGGCGTCGCGGTGCGGGGTGGCCACAGCATACGGCCGCGGCAAAATCTCGGCAAAATCAAGGCTCGTTATCATAACCGCAGCCAGCATCCCATGATGATCGGATCCGACCAGCACCCGCATCGCGAGGCCGTCCCCATGCCGCCAGCCCCGTCACACCCCAACCTCGCCGACCGCGACGCCATCGCTGAAGTCGTCGCCCGTACCCTGGCCGCCCAGCCGGTTACCGACCTGCACACACACTGCTACACGCCGAAGTTCGGGGCGTCGCCCCAGCCGGGCGGACTGCTGCTGTGGGGCATCGACGAACTGGTGACCTATCACTACCTCGTGGCCGAGGTTTTCCGGGTCGTGCCGGCCACCGAACTGCCCTATGAGACCTTCTGGAAGTGGACCAAACAGCAGCAGGCCGACCACATCTGGAAACACCTGTTTGTTGAAAACACGCCCATCAGCGAAGCCTGCCGCGGCGTGCTGACGACGCTGCGGCGCCTGGGCCTCGATCCCAACGAGAAGACCCTCGAGCCGTACCGCAGGTGGCTGCGTCAGCAGACCCCCAGCGGCTACATCGACAAGGTGATGCAGATCGCCAACGTCGACTGCATCACCATGACGAACCCGGTTTTCGACGACCACGAACGGGCCATGTGGGACAACGATCCGGCCGTCGGCGACGACCCGCGCTTCCGCGCGGTGCTGCGCATCGATCCGCTGCTGCGTGACTGGCCCGGGGCCGCGAAGAAACTTGCCGGTTGGGGCTACGACGTGGCCGAGGACTTCAGCGGCCGAACCGTCGACGAAGTCCGCCGCTTCCTCACCGACTGGCTCGACCGGATGAAGGCCGTCTACATCGCCATGAGCCTGCCGCCTGAGTTCCGCTATCCCGATCCGGCCAACCCCGGCGGCGACCGCTTCATCAAGGACTGCCTCATGCCCGTCTGCGCCGATCGCGGCCTGCCCTGGGCCATGATGATCGGCAGCAGGCTCCAGGTGAACCCCGCTCTCGGCGACGCCGGCGACATGGTCGGCAAGGCCGACGTGCAGGCCGTGGTCGCCCTCTGCCGCGAGTTCCCGCAAAACAAATTCCTCGTCACCATGCTCAGCCGCGAAAACCAGCACGAGCTTTGCGTGGCTGCCCGCAAGTTCGGCAACCTGATGCTGTTCGGCTGCTGGTGGTTTCTCAACAACCCTTCGATCATCGAGGAGATGACGCGCATGCGTCTGGAACTGCTGGGCACGAGCTTCATTCCCCAGCACTCCGACGCCCGCGTGCTCGATCAGCTCGTCTACAAGTGGGACCACTCCCGCCGCCTCATCGCGAAGGTGCTGACAGACAAATACATCGATGCCGCCGCCGCCGGCTTCACCGTGACCGCGGACCACATCCGCCGTGACGCGGCTCTTCTGCTGCGCGAAAACTTCCGCCGTTTCCTGGCCCGCTGACCTCGCCGACATGGCTGCGCCGAGGATGGTATGCGGTCAGTGATGTGTTGCCGTGGAGTTCGCCGGCTGCGGCGGCGGCGAGGTTTTGAGCTTCGCAGCCGGCACGCCCAGGACGACGGCGGCGACGAACAGTCCCGCAGCGCCGCCGACCACGCCGCGATACCACGTCGGCGCCGCTGCGTGGCCATCGGCGCCGGTCGGCACCAGTTGTGTTGCGGACGCGACGGCGGCGTCCGCATCGTGATGCGTTTCGCCGTGTGAACTTGCCGGAGCGTATGTATCGGCCGCAACTGCGCCCGGCGGAAACGCCAGGCCCGCGGCATGCCAACCCAGGGCCAGGCCGGCCGCAATGGCGGTGAGGCGAACGGTGATGTGTCGGATTCGTTTCATGGTCGTGTATCCGGGATTGGCTGTGGTCGCGACGCGCGCCGCAGCGGCCGCGTGGTCGTTCAGCGTCGCTTGCGTGGTTTGACCGGGTGTTGGCGTTCTTCCTTCTTGGCACGGGCCTGGGCGGCGCGGCGCTGGTGGCGGGAGGCGAAGCGCTGCTGGTCGCGCGTGCCGGCCTGTTCGGCGGCCTGGAGGTCGGCGCGCTGGTCGGCCGATCCGGCGGCCGCGGCGGCCGCGGCGGTGCGGGTGACCGTGTCGGCCGCGTCGTGACGGGCTTCCTGCTGGCCGTACACGCTGCGCGCCTCCGGCGCCGAGGTCGTGAGCCGGGCGCGGAAGATCAGGTCCGTCACGCGGTCGCGCACCGTCTGCTGCATCTGGCTGAACTGGGCGGCCCCTTCGCGCTTGTACTCGATGCGCGGGTCGCGCTCGGCGTAGCCGCGCAGGCCGACCGAATCCTTGAGCTGGTCCATGGCGTACAAGTGGTCCTTCCACGCCATGTCGAGAATCTGAAGCAGCACGAAGCGCTCAAGCTGCGTCAGCTCGGCGCGGAGCATCCGGCGGCCCTTGTCCAGCAGCAGATCGACGCGGCCGTCGCCATCCTTCTGAGACGCGGTTAGTTCCTCGGCCGTGACCGGCTGAAGGAAGCGCTGCTGTGCCCACTGAGCCAGTTGCTCGTTGTCGCTGTCATGCCGGGCCAGCGCCTGATCGACGAGGTTCCGCAGTTTGTCGCCCTCGACCCACTGGCGGGCTTCGATGACCAGCTTCTGGCGGATTTCCGCGGCCGACTGGCTGAAGACCTGCTGCGGCGTCCACTCCAGGCCGTAACGCTGCTTCACCCACGCGCAGAGCTGTTCACCCGCCCGCTGCTGATCCTGCTGGGCGTTGGCGGCCGTCATTTCGATGGCGAAATCGACGGGGTAGGTGATCATGCGTTCGTCGTAGATGTGGCGGGCTTTTTCGAGGATGTGCTCGGCCGCGGCGTCGGCCTCCATGGCCGCGAGCGCGTCGACGTCGAGCTTGAGGCCGAATTTCTGATCCGCCCAGCCGGCAAGCTGCCTGGGGCCATAAAGCGGATCGAGGTAGCGGGCCAGCGGCGACAGGTCCTTGCGATCGACGTGTTCACGGGCGGCCGCCGTCAGTTGCTCAGCCACCTCGCGCGGCGACATTTTGCGCAGCCGGGTCTGTGACAGGTCCACGCCGAAGCGGCTCATGGCCCAACTGCTCAGGCCGCGCAGATCCCACTCCTCCTGCGGCACGTCGTCGGACATGTACTCGCCGAGGGTCAGCTCGACGGTCTGCGACGCCTCGGCCCTGGCCTCGTCGCGGACGACGCGTTCGAGATGGGCCAGATCGTCGGTGGGCAGTTTGGCCGGGTCGATGCTCACGTCCGCCAGTTGCCGTGCCGCTTCGGCGATCTGGATCTGCGCGTAGTCCCTGGCGAGGTAAGTGTTGACCGCGTCGTCGACGGCCTCACCGATGTAGTCGAAGATGATCTGGTCGATCTCACGGCCCTCGAGCACCTGCTGGCGGATGCCGTAGAAGGCCCCGCGCTGATGCTCCATGACCTCGTCGTATTCGAGCAGATTCTTGCGGATCTGGAAGTTGCGTTCCTCGACCTTCTTCTGGGCGCGTTCGACGCTTTTGGTGACCCAGCGATGTTCGATGGCGTCGCCCTCTTTCATGCCGAGCTTGGACAGGGCGGTGAGCGTGGCTTTGCCGGCGAACATCTTCATCAGGTCGTCTTCCATGGAGATGAAGAAGCGCGACGAGCCGCGGTCGCCCTGACGTCCCGCGCGGCCGCGGAGCTGGTTGTCGATGCGGCGAGACTCATGGCGTTCGGTGCCGACGATGTGCAGTCCGCCCACCTGTTCGACGTGACTGTAGATGCTCAGGCGGTGGAGCATGAAGTCGGGCAGGCGGTCGAGTTCGGCCATGCACTGGGCGTCGCTCATGTTGGCGGCCTTGCCGGGATCGGTGAACGTTTCGGTGGCGACCCAATGCCGCAGCAGTTGCAGACGAAGCTGATCGCTCGGCTCGGATTCGAGTTCCTTCGATCGCCGGCCCATGACCGTTGCGGCCATATGACGGCAGGCCAGGTCGGTCAGCTGCTCATCGGTCATCTCCGGCGCCGCCTGTTTGGGCAGGAGATTGCGCTGCTGCCAGTGGCGCACGAGGGCGGCGCGGTCGATGCGGCGGAGCTTGATGTCGGTGCCGCGGCCGGCCATGTTGGTGGCGATCATCACCGCGCCCAGGGCGCCGGCGTTTTCGACGATGTGGGCCTCGCGCTCGTGCTGCTTGGCGTTGAGCACCTCGTGCTGGATGCCGTAGCGCTTGGTGAGCATCTGCGAGAGCATTTCGCTGTTCTCGACGCTGGTGGTGCCCACGAGCACGGGCCGGCCCACGTCGTGGTAGCGCTTGATCTCGTCGAGGATGGCCGACCACTTGTCCTTGCCCGACAGGAAGATCAGGTCGTTGCGGTCCTCGCGGATCACCGGCTTGTTGGTGGGGATGCTGACGACGTCGAGGTTGTAGATTTCGTCGAATTCGGTGGCCTCGGTGACGGCCGTGCCCGTCATGCCCGCCAGGCGTTTGTAGAGCTTGGCGAAGTTCTGGATGGTCACGGTGGCCAGCGTCTGCGTCTCCTGCTTGATCTTGACGGCTTCCTTGGCCTCGACCGCCTGGTGCAGCCCGTCGGACCACTGCCGGCCGATCATCAGGCGGCCGGTGAACGGGTCGACGATGATGACCTCGCCGTTCTGCACGACGTAATCGCGGTCGCGCTGGTAGACGGCATGGGCCCGCAGGGCGTTTTCCAGCAGGTGGGGGAAATCCACATTGGCCCCGACGTAGAACGAGCCGATGCCCGCCATCTTCTGCGCCTCGGCCACGCCCTCGTGCGTGAGGTGGGCGGCCTTCTTGTCCATCTCGACTTCGTAATACTGCGTGTGCTGGTCGCGCTGCGCTTCCAGGTCCGGCACCTGTTCCTGAAGCTGCTTCATGCGTTCGCGCATCTCATTGGCTCTTGCCTTGTCGCGGCTGTTGCGGATGTCGCCCTCCAGGCCTTTGATTTCGCGGATGGCGGCCTGGACGCGGGCGTCGCCGGCGGCCCACTCCTGCTGCTTTTTGACCAGGTGGCGGGCGATCTGGTCGGCCAGGGCGTAGCGCGGCGCGTCGTCGTGGGCCGGGCCGCTGATGATCAGCGGCGTGCGGGCCTCGTCGATGAGGATCGAGTCGACTTCGTCGAAGATGGAGAAGTCGCGGCGTTTCTGCACCTGTTCGGCCGTGGACAGCTTCATGTTGTCGCGCAGGTAGTCGAAACCGAACTCGCTGTTGGTGCCGTACACCACGTCGCAGTCATAGGCGCGCTTCTTACTTTCCGGAGGCTGCATATGGAAGGGATGGATGGCTCCGACGGTCAGGCCCAGGTGGTGATAGAAGGGGAAGACCCAGTCGCGGTCGCGCTGCACAAGGTAGTCGTTGACGGTGACGACGTGCGACTGCATGCGTTCGAGGGCGACGAGGTAGCAGGCCAGCGGGGCGACGATGGTCTTGCCCTCACCGGTTTTCATCTCGGCGATCCTGCCTTCGCTGAGAACCAGTCCGCCGATGAGCTGGACGTCGAACGGCCGGGCGCGGAAGGGCGGGCGGCTTTCGGGGTAGATGGCGCGGACGGCGTCATACAGGGGCAGGGGTATGTCGACCTGCATCCATCCGGGAGCCGGTTCGTCCTGGCCGGGGACGGGTTGGGACGGAAGTTGGTGGGCGGCTGCGAGGGTCTGGTCGTAGAGTGCGCGCATGTCGGGCGGCAGCGGCGCGGGGTCGAATCCGGCCTCGGGATTGAAGATGTTGCGGATGCCCACGGCCCGGTCCATGGCTTCGCGAGCGACGGCCAGGGCTTCGTGGACGATCTCGCTCATGCGGCCGCCGCCGTCGATGTGCTGGCGGAACTGCTCGGTTTTGGCCCGCAACTGGGCGTCGGTGAGCTGGCGGACGGCCGGCTCGTGCGCGTTGATCCGCTCGACGTGGCGGCGGTAGGCCTTGAGCAGACGGTCGTTGCGCGAGCCGAAGATCTTGACGAATATGCTGCTGACAAAGGGCACCATCATGGAGCACCTCACGGATCCTTTGCGGATCGCTGGTCGCGGCGATCAGGCGATGATCGCGGCACGACGGGTGGGAAAGACGATTGGATTGCACACAGTCGACCTGAACCGGGATGGGTCATCGATGAGCCGCGATGGCTCGCGTGGGTCAGGCCGACGGCGGCGGCAGATGGGTGAGGCGCATCAACCAGCGATGCCGGGCATCGCGCCGTCGGGGGGCGTCGAGGAGCGCGACGATCGCGGGCTGCGCGTGCAGCGCGGCCACCGCGGTTGCCGGCTGCATCAGGACGACCGGGGCGGCGTGCATGTCGGGCGCGATCAGGTCGCGGGCGGCCGCCTGGAGGCATTCGAGCGCCAGGCCGAGCGTCCGCCGCGATTCGACCTCGCGCATCCGCTGCTGGCCGGTCAGCCAGTAGGGCAGCGTGGCGGGTCCGGCATCGAAGACCGGCGCGCCCGCCAGCAGCACCGCCCCGCCGAGCACGGCCGCGACCGCCCCGATGCGCGCGCGAGTCTGGATGGACCGCTTGAGGTGCATTGTCATTGATTATATCGGCCCGGCCGGCTCACGGCGTCAGCGGCCGGCCGCGGCTCTGGCAGGCCGGCGAATCCTTCTGTAGGATTGCCCGATAAGCCCACGAGGGCGGCAACCCGGCCACAGGATGCAGTCATAATGAAGATTCATGAGTATCAGGCCCGCGATCTGCTGGCGAAGTTCGGCATCCCGGTGCCGGCGGGCACGGTGGTGGAGAACCCGGTGGACGCGGCCCGGGCCTTCGAGGAGCTGACGCGCCGCCACCAGGCGAAGATCGCGGTGATCAAGGCCCAGGTGCATGCCGGCGGGCGCGGCAAGGGTGGTGGCGTGAAGCTGGTCCGCACTGCCGACGAGGCCCGCAAGGCCGCCAACGACATCCTCAGCAAGCCGCTGGTCACGCCGCAGACCGGCCCCAAGGGCGTGACGGTGACCCGCCTGCTGGTGGCCGCGGGCGTGGAGATCGTCAAGGAGTATTACCTGGGCATGGCCGTGGATCGGGCGTCGGGCTGCCCGGTGCTGATCGCTTCGTCCGAGGGCGGCGTGGAGATCGAGGAGGTGGCCCGCACGCACCCGCAGGCCATCGTCCGCGAGCCCATCAGCCCCGCCACGAGCCTGCTGCCGTACCAGGCCCGCAAGGTGGCGTATCGCCTGGGCTTTGAGGGCGGCCAGGCGCGGATGGCCGGCAAGATCATGCACCAGCTTGCCGACCTGTTCCTCAAGACCGACGCCAGCCTGGCGGAGATCAATCCGCTGGTGGTCACGAAGCCGACGGACGAGCATCCCGACGGCGTGGTGATGGCCATCGACGCGAAGATGACCTTCGACGACAACGCGCTGTTCCGTCAGACGGACGTGGCCGCGATGGCCGACCCGCTGGAGGAAGACCCCGGCGAGCGGCGGGCCAAGCGCTTCGGGCTGTCGTACATCAAGCTCGACGGCAGCATCGGATGTCTGGTCAACGGCGCGGGTCTGGCGATGGCGACGATGGACCTCATCAAGCTTCACGGCAAGGAGCCGGCCAATTTCCTGGATGTGGGCGGCTCGGCCAGCGAGGAAGCGGTGACGGAGGCCTTCCGCATCATTCTCGAAGACCGCAAGGTCAAGGGCGTGCTGGTCAACATCTTCGGCGGGATCATGAAGTGCGACACGATCGCGGCGGCGATCATCAGTGCCGCGAAGGAAGTCGGCTTCAAGGTTCCGCTGGTGGTGCGTCTGGAAGGGACGAACGTGGAGCGTGCCCGCGAGCTGCTCCAGGGGGCGGCCGCGGAGATTCCGATGCTCCAGGCGGCCCACGACCTGTCGGACGCGGCCCGCAAGATCGCCGCGGCTGTGGACCAGAGCGCGAAACATCCAATGACCAGGCCCGCGGCGGGGGGCAAGGTCAAGGCCGCGAGCCGCCCCATTCGTCGCCCACGCGCCGCCGGCTGAGTCGAGGGCGGGACAGCGGTCGATCCGACGGTTCGTCGTTGCGGATCGACAAATCGGTTGCCTGCCTGGCGGGAAGGCGGTATGTTGCGGGCGCGACGGGCATTTCACCGGGTTCCGTGACGACGGAGCGAGCTTGAAAAGTCACGGTTCCGGGCCATGGTTTCGGCAAAGTTTTCGGGCAAAGGAGTGCTCGACATGGAACCGACAACGCGGCATCGCTTGCGGGCTTTTCTTGATTCCCGAAATGTGACCGAGCGCGGCCTGTTGCTGATGTATTACGTCGATCAATTGACGCCCCAGGAGATCAGCCTGGTGCTGGATCTGCCGCTGGGCGAGGTCGTGCGGCGTCTGGCGGGGTTGATCGTCGCGGCACGGCGGACATTGGTGTCCGAGCAGGTGGAGCCGGTCCCGGCTGCGTGACCCGCGCCCCGCGCTTCATGTCCCTTCAGTTTTCGACGACCCGTTCAAGCTGCTCATTGCGGAATCGCCGGCGTCAGCCACAGGGCTGAGCGGCCGACCATGCCGTCGTCGGTGGTCAGCGTCGTACCGATGGACACGCCCATGGCGTCTTCAAGCTCGTCCAGCGACGGCAGCAGATCACGCAGAAGCGAAGCCGCGGTTTCGAGGCGTCCGTGCGATTCCGGCAAGGCTGACGTCTCGCTGTCACCTTGGACCGCATCCTCGTGTACCGATTCGAGCATGCGGGCATAGACATCCAGCATCGCACGCATATAGCGGCCGGTGTCGGTCATGTAGAAAGCGACTGCCGGTTCG
>CAZUUQ010000001.1:40331-45730 GCA_964622625.1 uncultured Phycisphaeraceae bacterium
CATCGCACGCATATAGCGGCCGGTGTCGGTCATGTAGAAAGCGACTGCCGGTTCGAGTTGCAGGATCTCACGGCCTTGCCGCATCAGCGGGCTGTGCAGGAGGGCGTCGGCCGCGGCCGGCGGCTGCGACAGGGCGTTGAGCAGGGGCGAGGTGACGTCGGGACCGATGCACAGCGTGAGGAACCCCTTGCCGGCGAACAAGGCCATGCGCATGGGGCCTTCTTCCATCCGCCAGCCGGTGAAGCCCTGCTCCTGGGCGAATTGAAGCGCGCCGCCAGTCATGGGGGCGAAGGGGCTGATGGCTTGGATCAGCCGCTGGCCGAGCGTGGCGTCGCTGGGTTGCCAGACCATGCCCTGCCGCTGCACGGGCAGTTTCCGCTTGCGTGTGGTCTGCACATACTGGCCGTCGTCGCCCTGCTCCCAGTGGGGCAATTCGACTTCTTCGATGCGCATGGCGTACTGCACGACGCTGTGCTGGCGGCCCAGGGACGAAAGGGTGGTCGCAATGTCGGCCCCGAACATCTGGGCGCTCTGGCCCTCAGCCATGGCGAAACCGTCGATCGCTTCCTGGCCGACGGCATCGATGACGAGCTGCTTGACGTGGCTGTAGGCGGCGCCCAGGTCGAAGCTCAGGTGGGCATACTGCGTGACGGCCGCGGGCACCCAGGCGGGCGGTTCGGAAGCCAGCGGCTGCTGATCCAACCAGGCAAGCAGCCCCGGGCGCGGCACCCGGGCCGACAGCAGCGCGCCGTCACGCATCACGTGGCCGTCCAGGACGCCGCGCCAGGCGAACGGTCCGAGCTGATCGAGTCCCAGCAACGAAACCCAGTGCGTGGCTTGGCCGTCAGATTCGTCGAAGCGCAGCAGCGTCCGCACCAGCCGGCGCAGGTCGGCCAGCAGTTCGAGCCCGACGTCACCGCGGGCCGGCAAGGCGGCCGCCAGGCCGGGAGTCGCGAGCATGCGCTGCACGAACGGGCCGCCTTCGCTGTCGTGATGCGCGGCCAGGAAGCGGGCGAACTGGCCTGTGAAAGCCTCCATGCCGGTCAGGGCGTCGAGATCCGTCGGCCTGCTGTCCGAACTGGATGAGGCCAGTGATCCACCCTGATCGGGAGCGAAGGCGACGACCAGCCGAGGGCCGATGCGGGTGATGAAGCTGTAACGGCGGTTGACCTCGACCACGGGGCTGTTCATGCGGTCTTCGTGCATCTTTTCCAGGAAGGCCCGGCGTTCCTCGTCCGACAGTTCGTGGAAGTCGTCGGGATACGGGGGCATCTCACAGTCCTGCCGCACGACCGGCTGAGTGAGGCGGATGACGGTGTGGCCGACCAGGTCGAGATCGACGCGAACGGGCGCTTCGTCGCCGCCTTCGTCGATCCACTCGGAAATGAGGGTCTCGGCGGCCGCGAGCGTGCGGGCGGCCAGTTCGTCGCCCGGCTCGATCCAGGCGAGAAGCATGAACAGCGGACGATCGCCGACGGCCGGCCCTGTCTCCTCGACGACGCAAACCGCCAGGCCCATCGGCCCGGACACCAGTTGCGGCAGATCCTGCTTCTCCAGGCCGTAGCGCCGCAGGCCCTCGGCCAGATCGGCATCGGCGTCTTTCATGTGTTCGGCGATGAAGTCCTCGATGCGCTGCCGCTGCTCGGGGCTGAAGATCAACTGGCCGAGCATGGTGCGCTGCCGCATGGCGTTGGCGTAGCCGGTCGGGTCGGGCAGATGCGCCACGCCGAGTGTGCTGTCGGGCAGGGCCTGCACGCTGGGGCGCGCCGGCGCGGCGGTGTTGTCGGCCCATGCGGGGGCGGCGACGGCGATGACGGCCAGGCACAGGGCGCAGCCGAGGGCGCGGCACAGCGGGGTGGGGTGGTTCACGGCTGGCTCCTGGTCGGATCGTGATCGGTCTGGACGAATGGCGGATCCAGATACTTGACACCGGCGCCCGGTTGCGAGGCGTCGTAAAGGAAGGCGTCACGGTGGTCGAGGAAGTCGATCAGCTCGTTGACGGGAATGCCGAAGGCCAGGCCGTCGAAGAACACGAACCCGGCGCAGGCCACGGCCACGACTTCGCCGCGGGCGTTGAACAGCGGTCCGCCGCTGTTGCCGGGGTTGATCGAGGCGTCGGTCTGGATGAAGCGCAGGTGTCCCATGGTGCGGGTGGTGGAGCTGACGATGCCCTGGGTGACCGTGCGTTCCAGGCCCAGTGGGTTGCCCACGGCGAAGACCACGTCGCCGACCTGAACTTCCCGCCCGCCGCTGAGGACCACCGGCTGAGGTTTCCAGTCGCCCAGTTCCGCCAGTTCCGTCAAGTCCAATTGCAGCATGGCCAGGTCGCGCATCGGTTGCAGTGCCAGAATGCGGACGCGCTCGAACTCGCGGCGGACGTAGCCTTGCTCGGTGGGCTGAAAGAGCGTGACGCTGACGCGCGTCTCGTTCTCGACCACGTGGTAGTTGGTGATGAGGTGGCCCTGGTCGCTGATAAGGAATCCCGAACCCATGCCGGCGGATGAGCGGACCATGACCACGGCATCGCCGCAGCGCTGCACCAGTTCGCTCACCGGCCGGGCTTCAAGCTCGCCGCGGGTGTACAGGCCGCGGTGGTCCAGGGCGGCGGCGTCGGCGGCTGTGATCTCGTCGCGGCGGACATCGAGCACCTGGTCGGCCGCGATCTGAATGACCTGCGGGCCAAGATCGAGCACCAGGCCCTGATCGTTCTCGCGCAGCAGTTCAGCCGTGATTGTCCCGCCGCCGCGAAGCACGACCGTGACGTGCTCAGCCCGAACCGACGGCGCCATCAGGAACGTCCACAGCAGCAGGAGCAGCAGGAGCAGCACGCAACGCATGGGTACAGGGGGCATGATCGCATCTCACGGTGAGGAGTGGGAATCATTGTCCTTGATGGCGTCGTCCGCGTCGCCCTCGTTCACGCGGGCGAGGTAGATCAGCAGACGATCGTGGCACAGCAGGGCCAGATCATGGCGGCCGTCGTGATCGAGATCGGACGCGACGGCGGCGCGGGGTTCGGGAATAAGACGGTCATTGCCGCGTCCATACGGATAGGCCCGGTCCTCGAACACCGGCCAGCTCAGCGCCGGTTCGAGCCGCCCGTCGCGCAATGTCAGCAGCGTCAGTTGATGGCGCTGGTCATCGCAGAGCAGCACGTCGCTTCGGCCGTCGCCGCTGACGTCGACAGCCAGCAGGCGGTGGACGGTGGCTTCGCGCACGCCGCTGGGTCGACCGACGCGGCTGTCGAGCGTCTGGCGGATCGTCAGTTCAGTGGGCTGGCCGGGACCGAGGCGGATCACGCCGGCGGGATTGGTCAGCAGCAGACCCAGGTGCGGATCGAGGCGGAGGTCTGAGGCCTCCAGACCGTCGGGCAGGCGGTGGCTGGCCTCGAGGCGCATGACGCCGGCGTCGTCGGGGGCCAGGCGAAGCAGGTACTGCGCGCCGCGCGGCAAGGCCCATGCGGCTGGCGAACCCGGGATCGGCGCATAGGCGGCCAGCGCCTCGCCGTCGGGCAGCATCACCTGGTCCAGCGGCTGAAGATCATCGTCGAGCCACTGAAGCACGCCGTCGGCCAGCCGCGCCGCGCGCGGGTTGCCGTTGTGCGGGATCAGGCGGTAGTCCTCGAGCTTGGCCTTGCGGATGTGCGGCGGCTCGGAACTCTGCGCCTGACCATCGACCAGGCGCACGAGGCGGGGATTGCGGGCGTACTGGTCGAGCACGAGCAGGCGGCCGTCGCCCAGATAGCGGGCTTTGTCAGCCTTGGCGGCCACGCCGGCGAAGACCGTGCGCTGCGGCGCGTCCTGATCCGGCGGCCAGATGTAAAGATGCAGGTCGCCGCCGACACGCTGCACCCACCAGGTCGTGTCGCCCACCGATTCCAGAGCCAGCACGCGCCGATCATCGCCCGAAGCGGCTGCGGGTGCGGCGTCGGCCGCGGGCGCGGCCTCGTCGGTGTCGGCATCGGCCAGGAATGGCCGGGGGTAGGTGAAGCGGCCGTCCTGCCAGCGGCTGATGTGCAGGTCGCCGGCGTCGCGCGTCCACAGCAGCAGCGTACCGCCCTGCGCGGCAGGGGCGACCAGGGCCTGCACATCGCTGACGATCGGGAACATCCGCGGCTGCGACCAGCCCGCGGCCGTGAGCGCGAAGATCATCAGGCTCGGCTGGTCGGCCGCCAGCGCCGCCAGCGCGGACTGGCCGTCCAGCAGCAGGCCGGCCCATGTGGCCGCGTCGGTCCGCGCCAGCGGCAGCGGCCGCCGTTCGCCGACGGGACTTGCTTCACTCCTGTCCAGGCCCAGGCGGCGCATCACGCCGGCCTGCGCGCCGCCGAGGGTCAGCACCTCGTCGGCATCGGCGGGGGCGCGCCGCAGCAGCACGGCTGCGTCGATCGACTGATCGTCGATGACCGCCGGCGGCAACAGGTCGCGGCCGTCGTTCTCGTACCAGCGCAGGCCCTGGCGGCCGCGGCGCGTCCACTCCACCAGATCCATGTCGCCGTCGCCGTCCAGGTCCGCCAGCCACCAGTCGACGCGCCCATCCTGCTGGCGCGGCTGCATCCATGAACCGCGCGCGCCGGGTCGCAGGCGCAGACGCTGAATGCCCTCGGCACAACTGACCAGCAGCTCCGGGGCCGCCTGCCCGTCGGTCGCGGCCCGCAGCAGCATGAGCTGATCGTTGCCCACGTAGCGGCCGGCCAGCAGATCCCACGAATCGACTTCACGCCAGGTCGGTTCGTCGGATTCGGCTGCCTGCGGGTCGGGCGCCTCGCGACGATAGGCGATCACGCGGTTGGGATCGCTGACCAGCACCAGCAACCGCATCGCGCCGTCGTCGGCCAGGTCGGTGGCCAGCACATCGTGGGGCAGTTGCTGCAGCAGCAGTTCGTCGGCCGCGAACTCCGGGGCCATGGGCAGATCGTTGGGCCGACGGGGATCGATCTGAGCGGCCCGGTCGGCGTCACTGGGGCGCTGATCGGCCGGCAGCCAGCGATAGAAGTCGAGGCGGCTGTGCCGCGTGTTGACCACGATCAATGTGGTTCGATTCCGACCGGAATTCTCATCTGCATCGAGGCGGGTGACACGCAGGCGATCAGGCTGACCCTGCTGGCGAATCACTCGCATTGCCTGCCAGCCGGAAAAGTGTGCGGCTGCACCACGTCCGACATGGGCCGGCTCATCGGCGGCCTGAAGCAGCGCTGTGCTGCCGAGCAGGATGAGGATGATCCCAGGACGCATGAGCATGGCGCTTGCACTCCGCCGATACCGCAGCGACGCCGCGATACGTAGTCCCGACGGACTCGTTCGCACCGGCTTTCCCGGCCCCTGACGCGACGCCGAATACCATAGCAGTTGCGGTGCCGATCGTGTAGCGGCTGTGGAGATGAAAAAAACGCGGTCCGATGA
>CAZUUQ010000001.1:45830-102045 GCA_964622625.1 uncultured Phycisphaeraceae bacterium
ATTTCGGCGGCTTCGGGGGTAAAGGTCGTGTGGAAGGTGATGTACGGCCGGAGCGCTTGGGGATGCGTCTGTGCTGGCGATTCCGCCGGCGATTCCATATCGGCCGCAGCGTCCTGTTCGCCTGGCTCATCCGTCTCCTGCGATTCGTCAGGCTCCATCGGTCCGCTCGACGTGGAAGCGCCGGGGACTGGCAGCGGGATGCGCAACTGGTTCATGGCCTCGAACCCCTTCTGCACCTCGCTCAGGTAGGCGTCGGCGTCGTCGACCTGGATGATGCCGATGACTTTCAATCCCGCGGCCATGCCCACCATGCCGGCCGGGGGCATGGCGTAGGTCGCGGCCTGGGCCTTGACGTGCCGCGTCGAGCTCATGGACAGCTTGAGGAGGTCCACCAGCCAGTCGGCCTGCCCCGGCTCGCCGGCCTGGGTGTCTTCCTGTCCGGCTTCCCCGCCTTCCTCGAGCACGGCCACAAGCTGATCGAGCAGGTCGCGCAGGTGCAGCGCCTGGTGGTCGATGGCCAGGGCCAGCAGATAGTCGTCGCCCGGCACGCGGTTGAGCAGGTCGGCCAGATCGACATCGACAGAGTCATCGCTCTCGCCGGCACCCGCGGGGGCGGTCATCAATTCGCCCCAAGACGAATCCGGCTGCATCTGGGCGGCGAAGGTCAGCCCCACGCCCTCGACGGCAATGTCCAGGCTGATCATCGCGCCCTGGGCGTCGCGCAGGAAAGATTCGAGCATCTGGGCATACAGATCGAGCATCTTCGCGGCCATCGGATCGCCGGATTCGGCGGCCTTGATGCGCGCATTGGCCATTCCCTCATCCAATCCGCGCATGATGGACTCACGATGGTCCTCGACGTTCAACAGAAACGCCAGATCGGTCTTGTTCAGATAGGTGACGCCCAGTTGGCCCAGACGCTGGTGGATCTGTGCCGCGGCGTCGGCGTCGGGTGTGTAGTCGGTGACGACCTGTTCATCCAGGCCCATGACGGCGAGTTGCCCGTCGTCGCCGAGGCGCTTGATGTAACCCATCTGACCGGTGGCGGAAATGGGCCCGGACGCGACGTCGGCTGATGCATCACCACCGATGTTGCCCACGAGGGCGTCGTAATCTGCCACGGGGACGACCATGAGGACGGTGCGCTGTTCGCCCGCATCGACTGTGGGCAGCACGAGCATGACCGGGCCGCTTTCGTCCAGACCGTTGACCAGCCCCGTCTGCGTCTTGAACAGACCGATGACGTCGGCCAGCGGCGAGGGCGGGGCGCCCATGGCCGCGTTGAGCAGGGCGGCATGCTCGCTGAGTTGGGCCAGGCTTGGGCTGTAGACGATCAGGGCGGCGTCGGCGGGCGCGGCATCCAGTGGTGAGGCGGGAGCGAGGATCGCCTCCGCCCTGCCGGCCCATGCAAGCAGTCCCGCGAGCAGGACCGCTGTCAGCAGACGCGTGGTGGACGAATTGGCTGCGCTGTACCCCATGATCGCATTCCTTTCGAGTGGCGGCGGTTGCCGGGTGAAATGACAGCTTACGCGGCGCGCCGGACAGCGGCAAGCGAAAGGGCGGCGCCATGTTGGACGTGTCGCGGCCGCGCGGCCGCCGGCACCGGCGGGGGGCATGGCCTGTGGGCTACAATCAGCGGCTATGGCCGAGTTGTTGCCGCACAATCTGTCGCCGCACAATCCGCCGCCGGGCCGCGTCGTCGTCGCCATGTCGGGCGGGGTCGATTCGTCGGTCGCGGCCGCTCTGCTCAAGCAACAAGGCCACGAGGTCATCGGCTGCTTCCTGCGCCTGGGCACGCCGGAGGGGGTGGCGGACAGCGCAAGCGATGGTGCGAACGATGCGGCCTGCGATACGTCGGCGCCGCGGCATCGCGGCTGCTGCTCGGTGGGCGACGCGGCCGATGCCCGGCTCGTGGCGGCGAAGCTCGACGTGCCGCTGTATGTGCTCAACTTCCGCGACGCCTTCGACCGCGTGATCGACTATTTCGTGGCCGAGTACAACGCCGGCCGCACGCCCAACCCCTGCGTCCGCTGCAATGACTGGCTGAAGTTCGGGCGGCTGCTGGCGTATGCCGACTCGGTGGATGCGGACTACATCGCCTCCGGGCACTACGCCCGCGTCGCCCGCGAGCCGGGCACACAGCGGCCTGTTCTGCTGCGTGGCCGCGACGGGGAAAAGGACCAGTCGTACGTGCTCTTCGGCCTGCGGTCGGCGGTGCTGGGACGCATGCTGCTACCCGTCGGGGCGTTCACAAAACCGCGGATTCGCGAACTGGCCCGTGAGCTGGACCTGCCGGTGCACGACAAGCCCGACAGCCAGGAGATCTGCTTCGTGCCCGACGACGATTACGCGGGCCTGATCCGCCGCCGCGATCCGGAGGCGGTGCAGCCCGGACGGGTTCTCGATGCCGAGGGCCGGACGCTGGGCGCGCATCACGGCCATCAGCACTACACCGTCGGCCAGCGGCGCGGACTGAACCTGGCCCTGGGCTATCCCGTCTATGTCGTCGACCGCGACGCGCAGGCCAACACGATCACCGTCGCGCCGCCGGATCACCTGGCGGTGACGTCGCTGGAGGCGGATCAGGTGAACTGGCTGATCGATGTGCCGTGCGGGCCGCTGACGTGCATGGTGCAGGTCCGCGCCCACGCACAGCCGGTGACGGGCACGGTGACGGCCGCCGGCGACGACGCGTTGCGCGTGGACTTCGAGCAGCCGTTGCGCGCGGTCGCGCCGGGTCAGGCGGTCGTGTGCTATCTTGGCGACCGTCTGATCGGGGGCGGCTGGATTCGCGGCACGGTGCGGGCGTAACGCTCGGGTCCGGGGTGTTGGGATGCAGGCCAATCGAAAATCAAAAATCAAAAATTGAAAATTCCACACACGTCGCTCGTGAGCTTGACGCCGCCGGCGTGCGGTACGAACTGAACGTGCCGCTTGGGCCGCGGACGTGGTTCGGGGTGGGCGGGGCGGCCGCGGCACTGGCGCATCCGGCCGACGTGGAGCAGATCGCGGCCGTGTTCCGCATCTGCCGCGCCGCGGGCGAGCCGGTGTATGTGCTGGGCCGGGGCGCGAATCTGCTGGTGGCGGATCGCGGCGTCGGCGGAGTCGTGGTTCAGCTTGATGATCCCTTCTTCACGCGCGTGCGCGTCGAGGGCGCGACGGTCATCGCCGGCGGGGGGGCTGACCTTCCGCGACTGGTGCTCGACACCGCCAAGCGCGGTCTGGCGGGTTTGGAGGGGCTGGCCGGCATACCCGCGACACTCGGCGGGGCGGTGCGCATGAATGCCGGCGGAGCGTTCGGCAGCATCGGGCAGAGCGTCGCGGCCGTCACCGTCGTCGAGGCGGACGGCTCGGTGCGGACGCTGGATCGCGATGACCTGGTCTTCTCCTATCGCAGTTCGAACATCGACGCGCCCTGCATCGCCGAGGTGCGCCTGGAGCTGGTCGAGGATGACGCCGACGCCCTGGGCCGGCGGGTCAAGGAGATTTTTCTGTTCAAGAAGACCACGCAGCCGCTGGCGGAGAACTCGGCCGGGTGCGCGTTCAAGAACCCGGTCGATCCGGCCGTGGATGTGAATGACTACGGCGGCCCGCTGCCACGCATCTCGGCCGGCAAGCTGATCGACCAGGCCGGGCTCAAGGGCTTTCGCAGCGGCGGGGCCCAGGTCTCGACCCATCACGCCAACTTCATCATCACGCACCCCGGCTGCACGGCCGGCGATGTGCTGGCGGTGATGGATCACGTGGCCGACGTGGTGCAACAGAAGTTCGGCATCGAGCTGCAGCGCGAAGTGGTCGTCTGGCCGTGAGCGATGCGATGCCGGTGCGTCAGCGCGCACGGCGGCGGCCATGGGTCAAAGTCCGATCCTCGAGCGGAACTCCGGCCGCCCCTTCACGCCCAGGCCGCGGATGCGCAGCAGGGCACCGTCGTTTTCGATCTTCTTCCTGTCCATGGCTGTGGTCAGGTAGAGATCGTCCAGGTTCGGCCCGCCGAAGGTGCAGCTCGAAATCCGCGAAGCCGGCAGCTTGATTTCCCGCAACTGCTCGCCCTGGGGCGTGAACTGCCGCACGAACCCGTCGCCCCACCAGGCCGACCAGAGGTTGCCGTCGGCATCGACCGTCATGCCGTCGCACGTGTCCTTCGTGTCCGGGCGGCTGACGATGGTGCGGCGGTTGCTGATCGCTCCGGAGCCGCGTTCGTAATCGTAGACGTAGATTTCGTGGGGCCAGGAGTCGGTGTGGTACATGCGCGTCAGGTCGAGCGTGAATCCCATGCCGTTGGAGCAGCCAACCTCCTCGGCGACGATGCTGTACGCCCCGTCGCGTTCGAGCCGGTAGAGCACACCTTTGCCGGCCTTCGACGACATGGTGCCGCAGAACACGCGGCCTTCCGGATCGGCGATCACGTCGTTGAAGCGGCTCTGCCGTTCGCGCTCGATCTGCTCGACAATCGGCCGCAGCTTGCCGCCCTCGTAGACGGCGATGGCGCCGCGGTCCATGAACAGCAGGAGCCGTCCGTCGGCCTGGATGGTGAAACCGCCGACGCGGCGGCCGGGCATGTTGAAGCACTGCTCGCTGTGGTCGGATGCGGGGTCGTACCAGAACATGCGTCCCGTCTCGATGTCGGTCCAGTAGACGCGGCCCTCGTCGGGGTGCCAAAGCGGGCCTTCGCCGCAGATGCATTCGTAATCGGCCAGCACGTCGATCGTGTACTTGTCGCTCATGGGGAATCCGCTTCGGGTTGGTTCGTATGTCATGGCCGTCCGCATGAACGGCGCAGGGGCAACATAGGGGCAGCCCAGCGGCCACGCAACGGCGGCGTCACGCATGGCGGCGGTTGCGTCAGGACTCCAGAGTCGCCGCGGCATCATGGGCGAACTGCCGCTGCCGCTCCACCATGTCGTAATACATGCCGCCCTCGGCCATCAAGCGCTCATGGCTGCCGATCTCGACGATGCGGCCACGGTCCATCACCACGATCTGGTCGGCATGCGTCACCGTGGACAGGCGGTGGGCGATGACCAGCACGGTGCGGTTGACGTACAGGTCGCGCAGGGCGTCCTGTATGAGTTGTTCGCTCTCGGTGTCGAGGTTGCTTGTGGCCTCATCGAGAATCAGAATCTGCGGGTCGGCCAGCACCGCGCGGGCGATGCTGATGCGCTGCCGCTGCCCGCCGGAGAGCTTGACGCCGCGCTCGCCGATCAGGGTTTCGTAGCCCTCCGGCAGTTCGCGGATGAAGCAGTCGGCATTGGCCCGCCGGGCGGCGTCGATGATCGCCGCATCGTCCGCGTCGCGCCGACCGTAGGCGATGTTGTCCCGCACCGTGCCGTCGAAGAGGAAGACGTCCTGCTGCACCACCGCCAGCAGGCGGCGGTAGCTCTCCAGCCGCATGTCGCGCAGGTCGATGCCGTTGAGCCGTACGCTGCCGCCGGTCGGATCGTGGAAGCGCGCCAGCAGGTCGGTGATAGTCGTCTTGCCCGCGCCGCTGGGTCCGACAAGGGCCACGATCGACCCGCCGGGAATCTCCAGGTCGAAATCGTGGATCACCGGCACGTCGGGTCGATAGGCGAACGACACATGCTCGAAGCGGACATGCTCGACCACCGGCGGCGCGTCCACGGCATGCGGCTGATCCGGCTTGTCCACCGGCTTGTGAAACAGTTCAAAAACGCGGTCCATCGCCGCCAGGGCCTGCTGGGTGCGGCTGAGGTCGAAGATGATGCGGAACACCGGAAACATCAGCATGGACACGTAGCCGGCGAAGGTCACGAGCTGGCCGACGGTCACCGGTTTGGCCGCGCCCTGCAACGCGTCGCGGATGACCATGTACCCGCCGGCCCAGAGCACCGCCAGACCCGTCAGCGGGATCAGCAGCTCCCATACCACGTCGATGCACAGCTCCCGCGCGTGGGCCAGCAGGCGCTTGCGGATGATGGTGTGATGCGAGACCGCGTAGTCGCGGCCTTCCCGCACCTCGCGGCGAAAGGCGCGGACGACCCGCAGGCCGCCGAAGGTCTCGGTGGCCCGGCCGTCGGCCGCGTTGCGGTCTTTCGACGCCGACCGCCAGATCGGCTTGACCCGCGACACCCACACCAGCGACATCACCACCAGCGGCGGCAGCATGGCGCAGGCCACCAGGGCCAGTTGCCAGTTCCACGCCACCAGCACAATCATGACGAAGCCGATGCGGATGGCCGCGGCGATCGGACTCATCAGCGCCATCTGCATCAGGCCGGTGGTCTGGTCCACGTCGCCCGACAGGCGCGAGACGATGCCGCCGGCTTTCAGGTCGGTGATTTCGTTCAGCGGCAGGCGCAGACAGTGCTCCATCAGCGTCTGGCGCAGGCGGTGCACGATGCGGGTGTTGAGCACCATCATCCACCACCACCGGCCCGACTCGACCACGCGGGCCAGCAGCAGCAGCGCCAGCACGCCGCTGCACACGAGCGTCAGCCAGTAACGCTTCTCAACCGGCGTCAGGCCGTCGTTGAGCAGGATGCGGTCGATCACCAGACCGAACGCCGCCGGCTGCACCAGGTCCAGCACTGCGGCGACGGCCGCCAGAGCGACCAGCCCCGCCAGGGACCAGCGGTAGGGCCCCAGCCAATGGGCGTAGTCGCGCAGGTGCTGGCGCCGCAGCTTGCGCCGCTGCTCCCGCGGCATGTCCCGCGGCAGATCGCTTTCGGGCTCATCGGCGTGATAGCGGCGCTCGATCGCCTGCCAGCCCTGGCGGGCGGTTTCACGGAACTCGCGGAACCTCTTTTTCGAACTCGACAGCGGACTCACGGCACGTCTCCCGGCCCGATCGCACCTCAGGGGGCGCCCATCGCGCAATACCTTGATCGCGACCGGCCACTTGACCGACGGCCGGTCGGCTCACGCTGCGGCGTCCAGACAAAAAATTGGTGACAGTCCGCTGATGCTACCCCGCGGCGTTGGACTGTCAATATGAAACCCGAGCAAACAGGACGCGTCCGTGCTCAATCACACCCCGTCTTTTTGGCCGCCTATCTCAGCGGGCGTAGGTGCCCGTCAGCGTGGCCGTGCCCAGCACGCGTCCTTCCATCGCCGCCAGCAGTTCGTCCTTGCCCAGACCCGGCTCGATGTCCAGTGCCGCATCCAGCGCGTAGAGCCGAAAGTGGTAGCGATGCTCGCCGTGCCCGGGCGGCGGCATCGGGCCGCGATAGCCGACGTTGTCCATCGGCCAGGAGTTGACGCCCTGCAACGCCCCCGGCGGCGAATCGAGACGCAACTCACGCGGAATGCCCTCCGGCAAACCGCTGAGCGGCTGAGGCATCTCCTGCGTCGCGTCGGCCACCTGCGTTTCCGGCGGCAGGCAGTAGATGACCCAGTGCACCCAAGGCTCCGGCGTCGGCGCGTCGGGGTCGTCCATGATGATGGTCAGTTGAACGGTCCCGGTCGGCAGGTTGCTCCAGCGCAGCGGCGGCGACAGATCCTCGCCGTCACCGGTGTAGCGCTGCGGAATCGGCTGGCCGTCCTCGAAGGCGGGGCTGGTGAGCGTCATGGCCGGCTCCGGCATGTTGGCCGGCTCATCGCACGGGGACTGCGCGGCAGCGCGATGCAGCGGACCGATCCCGCAGCACGCGGCCATCAGGCACCAGGCTGTCATCCACCGGCGAGGCCGGGTCATCCTCAGGCTCCCACAGGCTCGTCTGATTCTAGCCCCGACCAGTCCAGCACAACGCCGATGAACCGATCCTTGTGCTCCAGAAGCCCTTCATAGGCCTTTGTCGCCTGCGCCGCGGGAATGCGATGGCTGACCAGCGGGGCGACCCTCAGCCGTCCGCGGACCATCAGGTCGAAGATATAACGCAGATTGCCCTCGGTCGTGTGCCGGGCGTGGGGATCAAGGTTGGCGCGGCGGGGCAGCCGCCACTCCAAAGCCCCGCGGATGGTCAGAAGCTTCTTGAATACCTTCTGCATCACCGCCGACAGGTCCGCCGTGTGGGCTGCCCGAGGCGAGCCGAGCACCACGACCTGTCCGTGGCGCGGGGCCAGTTCGATCGCCTGCTCGATGATCGCTCCGTGCCCGACTGCATCAATGCTGATGGTCGGCCCGCCGCCCAGCAGGGCGCGCACCTGCGCTCCGGCCGCTTCCGCGGTGGCCTGCACCACCTGCTCGATGCCGCAGTCGCGTGCCAGTTGGCAGCGGCTGGCCACGGGATCGATGCCCACGACCCGCACCGCGGCCACCTGGAGCAACTGGGCCGCCAGATTCCCCACCGCGCCCAGGCCGAACACCGCCGCGGTGTCGCCGGCCGCCAGGTCCGCCACCTGCAGGGCCGTGATCGCCACCAGAGCCATGCGGGCCGCGGCCGCTTCGTCGTCGCTGAGGCTGTCAGGCACAGGCTCAGCCATGTCCCAGTCGCCGACCGTGAAGTCATAGACCGACTTGTGCGGGTGCAGCGTGAAGACCCGTTGGCCCGGCCGCAGACCGCCGTGTTCGTCCACGCCCGTCCCTTGGGCGATCACCTCGGCGACGTTCGCGTAGCCAGGCTCGTGGGGATACGCGAAACCCGATCCCGGCTGGTTGAGGCGCGGGTCCGTGCCGGCATAGATGGCCAGCTCCGTGCCGGCCGAGATGAAGCTGACGCGGGTGCGCAGCCGGGCCGCGTGGGGCGGCGGGGCGTCGGGCATATCACGGACAGCCAGCCGCAGTTGCCGAGGGGCTTCAAAGACGATCTGGTGTGTCCGCATGACTCGACTCCGCGGGCCCAGGCGGCCCCGTTCTTTCGGTCGGGCGCCTCTGGATGGGCAACTTGCTGACTCCCTACGTTGACGACCGCCGGCCGTTTGGCAAGCCGCCGGGGCGTCGGTACAATATTCGGCTCAACGCATCCGACCGGCCCCCGGCGGTCCACCGAGGTTCACAGCCATGTACGCGATCATCGAGGACAGCGGCAGTCAGATCAAGGTCAGCGAAGGCGACGTCATCCGCGTGGCCCTGCGCGATCTGCCGGCCGACCAGGCGACGCTCACCTTCGACCGTGTGCTGGCTGTCGGCGGCATCGACGGCCAGGCCGCGAAGATCGGCACTCCACTGGTCAGCGGCGCCACTGTCGTGGGCGACCTGCTGGGCGAAGGCCGCACCGACAAGGTGCCCGTGGTCAAGTTCAAGCGCCGCAAGGGTTACACCCGCCGCAAGAGTCACCGCCAGGACTACCTTCAGGTCAAGGTGACCGCGATCAAGGCCTGAGCTTGCCGTTCGCCGGGCCTGCCCGCATTGCCGAACACGGCGGTTCCCGATGCCGCGATGGCCGCACATCCCGCTGCCCTGGGACCAGTCACCGATCCATGACGATCCGATCCTCTTCCGCAGCGCCGCGAACGACGGCGGCGCCGTCGGCCGACTGCTGCTGGAACCGTGGGGACCGGTGCGCCTGACCAGCCACGACGGGCGGGCCGCCTACGAACTCGGCCGCGACTTCGTGCCCGGCGACGAGCCGCGGCAACTGCGTCTGACCGCCGACACGCGCATCCCCTGGCTGAGCGACGAGCAGTTCTTTCCCGCGCCGGGTCAGCCCAATGCCCTGCCCGCCACGCGCACGGGCGACCGCCACCTGCTGTGGTGCGAGCGAGGCCTGTTCGCCCGGCACCAGGTGCTGGCACACTATGAGCCGACGTCGGCCGTCGGCGCGGAAGCAGCCGCCGGACAAGCGTCGCCGCCGTGTGATGCAGCCGCTGTCACACTGCCGACCACCGCCGCACGTCTCCGCGAGAGTCGGCGGCTTCACCTGGGCGTCTTCGGCGACAGCATCGCCTGCGGTTGCAGCGCGACGGCCGTCCTCGACCTGCCGCCCCACGCCCCCGATTTCACCCAGCTCGTGGTCCGGTCCCTCGAAGCCCGCAGCCGCGGCGGCATCAATCTGACCAACGCCTCGTGCGGCGGCATGGCGGCCGACTGGGGCCTGCGGAACATCGCGGCCGCTCTTGATCCGCCGCCCGATCTGCTGATTCTCGCCTGGGGGATGAACGACGCCTTCGGCCGACGCTCCCCGGAGGTTTTCGCAGGGCACGTCCGCGGACAGATCGACGCCGCCCGCGCTGCCAGGCACGACATGGACATCGTTCTCGTCGCGCCCATGACCGCCAATCCCGACTGGCAGGGCCACGGCGACGGACTCTACGAAGCTTACCGCGATGAACTGGCGGCGATGTGCGGCCCGGGCATCGCCCTCGCCGACGTCACCAGCGCCTGGCTGTGGGCCCTGACCCGCAAGCCGTATTACGATCTGACCGGCAACGGCATCAACCACCCCAACGACTTCGGCCACCGCATCTACGCCGCCGTCATCGACCGCGCCATCGCTGCCGGACTTGAGGCGGCGGGCATATCGACATAACGCGGTCCGCGCCGCTTCTCCCATTGCGCACACATAAACAAAAGGCCCATGGATGGCCATCCATGGGCTTTCGATGTTCGCGGAGGCGCGATGTCGATTCCCCGCCGCGGCGAGGTCAGCCGCCGACCTGGTAACGGGCGAAACCGCTGATCTTCACGCCCTTGGGCAGCAGATCCTTCACGCGGGTCTTTTCTTCCTTGATGAATGCCTGCAGCTCGAGGGCGTGTTCCTCGAAGAACTTGCGCATCTTGCCCTCGACCATCTTCTCGGCGATGTTTTCCGGCTTGCCGGACTCGATGGCCTGGGCCTTGGCGATCTCGCGCTCCTTGGCGACGATGTCCGCGGGCACATCCTCCGGCCGCACGCCCAGCGGCGCGGGGCTCACCGCCGTCACGTGCATGCACAGGTCGGCCAGCAGCTCATCACTCACGTCGACGCCGTCGGACACTTCGAGTTCCACCATTGCGCCGACCTTGCCGGTGAAGTGGACGTAGCCGCCCACCCGCCGACCCTCGCCGCCCAGCACGCGGCCGCGGTTGAACTGCACGTTCTCCTTGGTCGTCAGGCGCACCTCATCGATCGCCTGCTGCATCACGTCATTCCTGACCACTTCGCCGGCGGGCATTTTCAGCGCCTCGGCCACGACGGTGCCGATCATCTTCTTGAACCCGTCATTGTTGGCCGTGAAGTCCGTCTCGCTGTTGACCTCGACAATCGCGCCGCGCGCCTTGTCGTCGCTGACCGCGGCCGCGATGCGCCCTTCGAGCGACGAGCGGTCCGCCCGGCTGTCCATCTTGGCCAGACCCTTCTGACGCAGCAGGTCGATGGCCTTCTGCACGTCGCCGTCGGTCTCGGTCAGCGCCTGCTTGCACTCCATCATGCCCAGGCCGGTCTTCTGCCTCAGGGCCATCACATCCTTGGCGGTGATCGCCATGGTTTATCTCCAATCCCGCTGTTGCGTGGTGAATGTCGGTTCCGGTTGCCTCAGGCGTCGTGGCGGGTGCTGCTGACGGCCGGCTCCGCGCTGTCCGGGGCCGCCGGGGCCGCGGGCGATTCGTCGGCCGGATGCGCCGGGGCCCCACTCGGGCCTCCCGACGCCGCCTGGGTCGCCGAGAACTGCGCTCGGCCCGAGCGCCGCCGCTGTCCTGCGCCGCCCTCGGCGCCGGCTGCCGCGGCCGCACCGCTATCCGCGCCCTCGGCCGCGATGGCGCGGGCGCTCTTGCCCTCCATCACCGCCTTGCACAGACTGTCGACCACAACCTCGATGGCCCGCATCGCGTCATCGTTGCCGGGTATCGCGATGTCCGCGAAGTCCGGGTCCGAGTCGGTGTCCACAAGGCCCACCGTCGGGATGCCCAGCTTGCGGGCTTCCTTGACCGCGTTGATTTCACGCTTGACGTCGATGACGACCATCGCGCCCGGCAGCGCGGTCATGCGGCGGATGCCTTCAAGGTTGCGCAGAATCTTGGCCTTCTCGCGGCGAAGCTGGCTCTCCATCTTCTTGGAGTAGTTGTCGATCTCGCCGCTCTGCTCCAGTCGCTCCAGTTCCTCGAGTCGCTTGAGCCGCTCGCGAATGGTGCGGAAGTTGGTCAGCGTGCCACCCAGCCATCGCTCGGTGACGTAGTGCATGCCCGTCTCGCCTGCCAGCCGGGCCAGACATCCGCGGGCCTGGCGCTTGGTGCCCACGAACAGCACGTCCTTGCCGCCGGCCACCACGCGCGTCAGGTACTTGCGCGCCAGCAGCAGGCCCTTGATCGTGGCTTTGACGTCAATGATGTGAATCTTGTTGCGCTTACCGAAGATGTAGGGCTGCATCTTCGGGTTCCAGTTGGTCGTACGGTGTCCGAAATGGACACCCGCCTCTATCAAATCCTTGACCAGCGATGCCATCACCGACTCCTGTGTCTGGGGGCTGCCTGCCGGGACAAGCGGGCTTCAGGGGCGACCTTGCAGTCGAGGACGCCCGCCCACCGATCCCGTCCTGGGGTTGAAAAAGCCGGATCCACCGACCGCGAAGCCGCAGCGCTGGACCGTCCGACCGGCAGCCGCGTCGGATGCCTGAAGCGCTTACAGACTATCGAACCATCCATTGTACCCGTGGACCGGTGGGCTGCAACTTGCCGCGAGTCATCCAGTCAAGGACGGTCGCGCCCGGGGTATCGCGGCGGGGTCCAAGGATAAGACCGGCGTCCTTCAGGACACGCCTTGACGCGGCAACGAGGACGATGTGGATGGCGAGGCTGGCGCGGGTGGCTTGAGGGTCTCTCTGGAGGCCGTTCCGCTGGCAGTGGGGGCGGGCAGAGGTTCGGCGGTAGGCTCCTCGGGCATGCGGGAAGCTTCCGGGACCATGCGGCGCAGCGCCACCTGCTGGCGGCCGAGCTTGTATGCCATCACCGTCACGAAACTGAAGAGCACCAGAAAGATCGCCAGCACATAGCGGGCGCGGAAAAAGACCATGCTGAAACCCAGGACGGCGAATATCGCCGCGATGATGTAGATCACGGTGACCGTGATCTTCACGCTGAGATTCGGCCCCAGGTGCAGATTCTTGACCGCGCGCAGGAGCTGGTGATGCAGGTGCTGGTTGTCGGGGCTGAAGAGCGGCTGGCCGCTGAGTTTGCGTCGTACGATGGCCAGCGTGGTGTCGGTGATCGGCAGGGCGAAGACGATCAGGCCCGAAAGGACCAGGAACGGCCCCATCGACGCGGCATGCACGAACAGCAGGATCGTCGAGACGCACAGATAACCCAGCAGAAGTGAGCCGGCATCCCCCATGAAAATGTTGGCGGGATTGAAGTTGTACGGCAGGAAGCCGAGAAGGGCTCCAATGACCGCCAGACACATGACGATGCGCACCGCGTCATAGAACAAGTCGGATCCCGCCAGTTCGGGACGGCCGCTATGTATCGCCAGGTAGATGGAGATGGCCAGAAAGCCCAGCATGGCGATGGTGCAGATGCCCGCGGCCAAGCCGTCCAGGCCGTCCATCAGGTTCACCGAATTGCAGCCGCCGAGCACGAAAGCCGCGATGATGAGTGTGCCCAGAACATAGGCCGCCAGGTTATCGATTTGCAGACCCAGGAAATCAATGCCGATGGCGGGCAGCTCTAGTCCCACGGTCGCCAGTGTGGTGGTGACCAGACGATCACCGAGCATCTGGTCACCGACGTGCTGGCTGGCCAGGGCCGCGGCGGCGATCAGTTGTCCGCCCACCTTGGCGCGCGGGCTGATGCCGACCACGTCATCTATCAGGCCCACAAAGACGATGACGGCGGCGCCGAAGATGATTCCCGGCGGGAAAGGCAGTCGCGCGGGCATGTCGGTCTCACGCAGAAACAGGCAGACAAACACGCCCGCCAGCCAACCGACAAAAATCGCCACACCGCCCAGGTACGCCACCGGCTCGATGTGGGCCTTGCGATCCAGGTCGGGCAGGTCGACGATCTGGTTGGCCACCGCCAGATGACGCATCATCGGAGTGAGCACGAAGCTTGCGATGAAGGCGGCGAAGAAGACCCACATATAAGGCGACAGCACCGCATCCACGCGGCTGGTCAGGGTCTCGGCGGCTTGTATGGCTGATGTCGGCTCCATCACCCAAGTCACGTCAAGCGCTCATGTCGCCAGAGGCGTCGCCGCCGGGGACGCCGGGCGGCGGCGTCATGCCGCAAGCCATGCCATGGGCATCCGACGCCGAGGGGCGACGATCAACCCGTCCGCGTGGGGACCGGCGTCGGCGTGACGGCCGGCTCCTGCTGGCGGTAGCGGTAGAAAGCCTCGAAGTTCTTGCGGAAGTATCCGCCCGTGCTCGCCCGCGCGCGGTTGAGCACGATGCCCAGAAGTTGCGCCTTGTGGTCGTCCAGTTCGCGAATCACGCGGGCAATCATACCACGTTCGTCCGCCATTGCCCGGGCCACAATCACGGCCGCATCCGCCTGCCGGGCCACCAGTTTGGCTTCCGAACCGACGAAGACCGGCGGGGTGTCGATCAGGATCACGTCATAGCGTTCGCGCAGCGTTCTGAGCAACTGCCCGAAAGCCGGCCGCTCCAGCAGCTCGGGCTCGGCACCAGCGCAGGCGCCGGCGGTCAGCACCGAAACCGACTGCTCGCCTGTGTTCTTGATGGCCGCATCCACGGCGCACTGGCCCGCCAGCACGTCCGCGAGCCCCGGTCTGGGCGGCAGGGAGAACTGTTTG
Source organism: uncultured Phycisphaeraceae bacterium (assembly GCA_964622625.1). GTDB lineage: Bacteria > Planctomycetota > Phycisphaerae > Phycisphaerales > Phycisphaeraceae > CAZCWM01. The sequence goes on from CAZUUQ010000001.1 coordinate 60,392, forward strand.
TGCTGCCCCGGGCGGCGGAAGTTGGCGTCGATCACCAGGACGCGGCGGCCGATCAGGGCCAGGCCGTCAGCCAGATTGCCGATCACGGCCGTTACCCCCGCCTGGGCCTGACCGCAGGTGAACATCACCGTGCGGGCGTCGATCTTCTCGATGGACCGCACCATCGCGGTGCGAACCTGTCGGAACGATTCGGCCATAAGCCCGGTCGGATCGCCGCGCACCACCCCTTCAACCTGGGTTGGCGAGGAGGGATCTTCCGCGGTGTCGGGAATCATTCCCAAGGGCCTGGCGCCGGGCAGGGTGCTGACGTCCGACGGCCCCTTGAGGCGCTGATCGGACATCTCGATCAGCAGGACCAACCCCAGCACGGCACCGAGGGCGAGGATCATGGTCACCGTCGGCACGATGTACCACTTGGGGAACACAAGCTTCGGTTCGGTGGCGGCGAACATACGTTCGATCGGCGTCTTGTCCGGGCGTTCGGCGATCGCCTGCTGGTTCGACAGGGCGGCCTCGAGATTCCGCAATTCTTCAAGCCGGCGTGTCTCGAGGTTCTTGAGCTGCTGGTAGCGCTCCTGCTTGCTGGCCAGGTCCATCACCGCGCCGCGGGTCTGCTCCAGTTGCCGCTCCAAACCCGCCGACTGCTCTTCAAGGGCGGAAATCGATTTGGCGTACTGCTCAAGCTGTACTTCCTGGCGCTGCCGCAGGAGATTGTCCATCACCGCCTGCAACTCCTGCTCGACCTCGATCAGCCGCCGATCCAGCGATTTCACCTGGCGGTGGTTGGGGCCGAACATGTCCAGGTACACACCACGCTGTTCGCGCAGCAGGCGTGCGCGCTCCTCGCGCTGGTTGACCGACGGGTCCATCCGCACTTCGGCGACCGCTGTCGGATCGTGCAGCACCTCGCCGCGCTGCTGCGCCTGCTGGAGCGCGGCGTATCCCTCGCGCAGATTCGCCAGTTCGAATCGCACTTCCATCACCCGCGTCGCCAGCAACTGGTGCTGCAAAGACTCGCTGTTGGCGCGGGCGTCGAGCGATTCGATCTCCTCGGTCTGGGTGAACAGGCGCAGCTCCTGCTGGATGGATTCGATCTGGCGGTTCAGGTTGTCGCGCTGCCGCACCCACGTGGCCCGCACCTGGGCCGACTGGTTCACGGCCTCGCTGTCGATCTGACTGAGGTAACGGGTCACCACGGTGTCCAGGATGCGCTGCGCTTCCCGGCGGTAGGGGATGCGCAGGTTCGCCTGGAAGTGGAACGAGTTTCGCACTGAAAACACACGCAAGGCGTCCTGAAGGTCTTCCCGAGCCTGGGTCATATCCACCTGGCCCTCGCCTTGAACGTATTGCTGGAACCATTGGGTGTCGCGCAGTTCATTGATGGCACTGTCGATGACGAAGTTGCTCATGAGCTGGGCCATCTCGGTGGCCTTCTTGGCCTCGACGGTGTCCATGTTGCCGCCGGTGCGCGGCTCGGCGCCGGGGCTGTCCAGGCCGCTTTCAATGCCCCCGGTGATGCGCAGTTGCGTGGTGGTCTGATACCGCGGCATCGTGAAAAGCAGCACGACCCAGAGGATCACGCCGATAACCATGCCCACCGCCGCGGTCAGCAGCAGCATATGCTGGTATTGGCGCAACACGCGTATGGGATCGACGGGCGAGAAACGCGTTGACGCGACCGGGGCGCCCGCGCCGCCCATGCCCGGCGGCGGCAGCATTGGTTTTTGCGTGCTGGGGCTGATCATGGCTTTACCTCATTCCCCCGGCCAGCGCCTGTAGCTGCGCGTCAATGTTGGCCAGAAGTTGCTGGTTATTGGATTCTTCGGCCAACGTTCTGGCCGACTCCAGATGGTTGCGGGCCACGGCCGTCTGACCGAGCTGCGCCAGAATGATCCCCATGTGCATTTCCGGGTAGGGCCCCGCGCTCAGGTTCACACTGCGTCGCAGAGTCTCCAGGGCCAGGGTCGGCCGCCCCGCCTTATATTGCGCCCAACCCAGCGTGTCGAGAACCTGGGCATTGCGCGGGGCGATGGCGGCGGCCCGTTCGGCATAGGTCAGCGCCTCGGTTCCGCGGTTGAGGTTATCGGCCAGGATGAACGCCAGGTTGTTGAGCGCTTCCACGTCGTGGGGGAACTGCTCAACAATCTGACGGAAACCATCGGCGGCGTTCTGGTACCGGCCGGCATTGAGGTGTGCCGTCGCGGCTATCCGCATGGCCAAGGTCCGCAATGGCGAGTCATCGGGGATGCGCGCCTGGGCCAGTCGGGCGGTCACTGCTTCAAATCGGCCATCCCTGAGTTCCATGCGAGCGATCATCAGCTCCATGGCCGGGGCCCGGTTGCCGGCGCTCAATTCGGTCATCAGTTCGATGCTTTGCTGCGGCCCCACCGCCAGCAGCATCTGATCGGAAACCGCTTCCAGTTGACTGACGTCCTGGGTCTGCCGCACCGCCTGGCGCAGCCCTTCCATGGCCTCCTCACGGCGATCGAGCATCGCCAAGGCTCTGGCGCGGATAGCCAACAGCACCGGCTGACGGGCAACCATCGGCTCCTGGGAGTTGAGCAGTGCCATGGCGTCCGTGGCGCGGTCGGCGGCCAGCATCGACGTCGCCGCGTCGGCCAGTAACGCCGGATGCGGCGACATTTCGAACGCCTGCCGCAGCAGCCCCAACTGCTCATCCACGCGCCCCTGGGCGGCCGCCAGCCGCGCTTTCCACTGCGGCCAGGTCGGATCGGTCGGAAAGCGCGTGGAGGCATCGTCCAGCACCCGCCGCAGAGGAGCATAACGCTGAGACGAAAGCAGCAGTTCCGCCAGGGCGACGTAATGGTCGGCCCTCTCCGGCGAGCGCTCGATGAGGGTGCGCAGTTCGCGTTCGGCATCGCCCAGCTCGTTGCGTGAGGCATGGATCTGCGCGAGCAGGCGTCGCGCCTGGCTCATGTCGGGATCCAGACTCAACACCTGACGCAGATCGCTGATGACCTGGGGGTCATGCTGCGGATCGGTGCGCAGCAGCACGGCCCGGTGGTAATACGCCACCGGATTGCGTGGCTGCTGTTCGATGGCTCGGTTGAAGGCTTCCAGGGCCTGCTCGCGCAGCGAACGGGCCTGGTTGATGTTGCCGGCCATCAGTGCGCTTGTGGCCCGGGGCACCAACATGGCGCCCTGGAGCATTTGCGTCGTCACACTGCTGCCGTGGCGCTTGACATACTCGTCCAACTGCTCCTGGGCTTTGTCGACGTCGCCGGCCCGCACCATGGCCTCGATCCAGCGAAGGCGGGCCCGTTCGTCATCGGGCTTGGCACGTACGATCTGCCCGTAGAGTTCGGCAGCCTGACGGTCTTGTGCCATGCGGAACAGCGAATCCGCCAACTGCCGCGTCGCCTGCTTTTCAGCGGGGTCTTCAAGTTCGATGGCCCTTTGATACGCCTGCTGGGCATCCTGAAGGGCGTTGATCTGCAACAGGAAGGCGCCCAGCAAGGCCCAGTCGTCCCAGGCGACATCGGCGCCCTTGTCGGCCACGTATTTCGCCAGCAGGTCACGCGCCTGCAGGGGGTAGCCGGCGTGGGCGCGAATGGCGGCCGCGGCCGTGACATTCTCACGCGTCAGACCTTCATCAGCGATCACACGATCGATGGCCGCGATGCCCTGCGCGGGCTGATCCAGCATGACCAGCAGACGCGCGAGGGCCCGCCGATTGGGATAGAACTCCGGATGCTCCGTGGCCATCTGCTGCCGTGATGGCAGCGCGTCAGCCGGATTGCCGAAGCTCTCGATGAAGCTCAAGTGCAGCGACTTGAGGTCCAGGTCCTTGGGCCGCAGTCGCACCGCCCGCTCCAGTGTGGCGATGGCCGCGGCCGTTTCGCCGCGCTCGGCCTGTGCCCGCGCCAAGCCGCGCAGCGCGGTGACGTTGTCCGGCCGCTGGTCCAGGGCGCGCACGAATGCCTCGGATGCGGCTTCGCTGTCACCCATGTTCTGCAAGGCGCCGCCAAGCATCTGCCAGCCTTCGGAATAGACCGGCCGCAGCGCCAGGCCGCGGCGAAACGCATTGACCGCTTCGGCGCCGTCGCCGGAGAACAGCAGCAGTTTGCCCAGGAAGAACTGTCCGTCGGCCTGGTCGAGATTCAAGCGTCCGGCCTTGTCCGCCAGCGTGCGGGCGCGGTCGAGGTCACCTTCACGGATCGCCTCGTTGAACAGCGCCTCGATCACGCCCGCATGGTCAGGCTGGAGACGGGCCGCCTGCTCCAGGTGGCGGCGGGCCTCGTCGGTCTGGCCCTGTTGCGAAAGGATGCGGTACTGGGTCATGCGCCACTGGAACGGATCTTCTTCCTGCATGTCGGCCAACAGCTCTTCAAAGACCGCTCCCCTGGCCTCCTCGCCGCCGTAACGGGCTGCCAGCACGCGCAGCACCTGGTCGTCCACACCGCCTTCCTGAGCCTGGGTCAGGGCGGCTTCGCGTTCGGCCGGGTCTTCCGTGGTGCTCAGCAGCATCTGCAGGGCCTGCACGTCGCGGGGGTCGTCTTCCAGCAGCCGCCACAGCAGGCGCATGGCGTCCTGCTTGCGATCGGCGACGGCGTACAATCCCGCCAGACGCAGGGCCACCGGGCGGTTTTCATCCGGTCCCATCGCCTCAAAGATGGCGATGGCACGCTGCGGTTCGCCCTGCGTCAGATGCACCGCCGCCTGCAACTGCAAAGGGGTGGCGTCGGCCGGTCGGGCCTGGCGCAGCAGGTTGATCTGCCTCTGTGCCTGGTCGATCTGTCCTGTCCGCAGATACAGACGGGCCAGCGACAGGCGCTGCTGGTACAGTTGCGGATTGAGTTGCAGCAGTTGCTCAAGCCGTCGGGCCGATTCGCCAAACTGGTTGATCTGCTGGCTGGCCGATGCCGCCAGCAGAAGCACCTCGATGTCCCGGTCGCCGAGTTGATTGCTCGCCTCGTTAAGCAGGCGCAAGGCCTCATGCGGTTTGCCTTCCACCAATGCCATCTTGCCCCGCAGGGCCTTGGTGCGTGCGTGATCGGCCAGTCGTTCGGGCAGGCTGCGGATCACTTCACGGGCCAGCGCCAGGCTCTCGGCCTTCGTGGTTTCGTCGGTCGTGCGGCCGGCATCCGTCAGCACCAGGTTCGCGTACTGATATGTCGCCGTGTCCTGGAGGGCGCGGGTGGTATACACCTCCATGGGGGAAAGTTTGATCTGCTGGCGGCGGACCTGATCAAAGGCTGCGATCGCCTCCTCAAGGCGGGCTTCGGCCTGGTAGGCGCTGCCCAGAGCGTTGCGCAATGAAAGGTCATCGGGCCAGACCTTTGCGGCCCGCTCCAGAAGCGCCGTGGCGCGTTGTTGACCGCGCGTGGTGTAACCATCCTCTGTCGTCAGCCTGATGCGCTCCACGTCGACCAGGGTCAGAAGACGGCCGACCATCTGCACGTCATCGGGGTGGGAAGGATCTTCGAGAAGGGTCTGCTCAATCATGGCCAGGGCGGCCTGTGCCTCGCTGAGGCGATTGGCGGCCACGAGGATGCGTGCGTGGTTGATCTGTGCTTCGAGACTGTCGGGATGGGCGGCCAGGAATTCGCCGCTGACCTCAACCGCCTGACTCTGCAGGTTCTCAACCCGCGTCATATCCCGAGCGGCAGCCTGCACGGCCGCGGCCTCGTTGAGGTACCACATGGCCAGACGGAAGGCGACCACCGCGTCGTCCGGGTCGGCGGCCAGCACCTTCTGCAGGTCATCCTTGCCCTGTTGGCGCTGTTCAGGCGTCAGGTCCGCCATGCGCATGCGCGCGGACTGGGCGATGCCCCGGTAGCGCAAAGCCAGGAGGCTGTCGGGTTGTTTCGCCAGGCGGCTGTCGGCCAGGTCGTATTGGGCGTTCCAGGAGGCGACGTTGCCGAGTCTCATGGCCAGATCGTGGCGGAACTCGGCCAGACGGCGCCATATGTCGTCATCCGCGGGCCGCAGGTCGCTGGCGCGGGACAGGGCGGTGAGAAACTTTCCCAGGGCCTGCTGGGCGTCGTATGCGTCGGTCGTACGGAACCGTTCAAGGCTGTCGGCGTACTCGATCAGGTAGTCGAAATTGTCCCTTTCCCGTGCCAAGGCCCGCTCATATTGGAGCAGCGCTTCCTCGTGGCGCCCTTGCTCTTCCAGTATCCGGGCCTGCTGAATGCGCGATTCAGGGCTGGGGCGCACCAGTGCGTAGGTCAGCCCCAAGGCGGCTGTGAGACCGATCAGCACCAGGCTCAGAATCGTGACGAATCGTGTATTGACGCGGGCGGCCATGCTTATCGCTCCTGATCGAATTCAAGCTGCGGCGGCCGGTGGGCCGCGGTGGGGGGCCGATTATTCAGCATCGCTCATAATCAACATCAACGGCTCTCATACGTTACGTCGTTGACAAACGGATCGTTCGAATCGTTACGGACCTTGACTAAGCCTGCGGGTTTGGCGGCCGACGTTCGCCTGGTCGACACCGACTGCCGCTTCCTCGGCCTGTCGCAGAAGCTCCCAATCAGGCAGACAACTCATGATTTCCGGCATCATATGCGACAAAAATGCCTCGGCGCGTTCGGCCGCCTGGCGGGGATCGGCCACGCCCATCAACTGCACTTCCACTTTGCAGTGGTATCCGTAGCGGTCCCGGGGGCTGAGGCCATAGGCCCGCACCTCATTGGGCGAGGACAGAAAGCGTCCATTGGCCACGAAGAAGTAGAGGACGTTGGACTCGCGCGTCGGGTCGTTGGGATCGCCGAAGGTGAACACGGTGGCGGGCAGCTCGAGCTGCGGCAGGTGCGGCAGCGGCTGTTCATGGCGTTCGGCCAGCGTGCTTTGCGCGACCCACAGGCCCTCGCGGACAGGTTCATAGGCGTCGCTCTTCAATTGCAGCGATCGGCTGAGCGTTCCGCGCGGGGGTACGCCGCCAGCCACGAAGCAGCGGTCAGGTACATGCGGCACGGTGTCCGGCGTGCCGGTGTAATACGCCACATGCAGAGTCAGATAACTGCCGGGTCGACTGGCGGGCCAGTTTGCGTCCTGATAGTCGCGGACGATGTACTGGTCGGTACCCAGCGTCTTGACGATGTCGGCCGACAGGGGAGGGTGCTCTCGCACCATGGCCCAGGAACCGACTTCCTGAGGAAGCTGCTGCAGCCGCAGGCGCAGCGGGATCGCCTCCTTGATCAGCACCAATTCGGCCGCCTGCACCATCGCCCCGAGCCCGACGGTGGCTGTCAGCAGCACCCCGCCGAGTATGCCGATCGCCGTCCATGGTGTACGGGCTGATGCCTCGGCCCGTTCGAGGCGCGTCAGCCGGCCGATCGCGGCCAGTGTGGCGGCGATCGCCACGGCCGTGAACAGCAGGGCTGGTATGGCCCAGATCGGCTCGAACCAGTCACCGAATACCCGCCGGGGCTGGTAAATGCCCCACGCCAGACTGTAAATGAGCCCGCCCAGGCCGGCGAGCAGCACGCCGGCTGCCACACCCGCGATCAGCTTCCTGCTATCGAAAGTTGTTGTCGGCGTCTGGCCATCCTCGCCATGGATGGCGGTCGGTTCAACGGTCCGCGGCGGCGGAGGGTCTTGCTCCTGTTCGTCGTCTTCCCTGATGATCATTTTGTCGAGTGTCCAACCCAGCAGCCAGCAGAGGCCCGCGGCCGGAATCAGCATCAGCATGCCGATAAACAGGTGAACGTCGCCGGCCGCCAGATCTTTGTCGACCAAAGCGTAGAGTATGCCCAGGGTCGTGACCCGGCCGACATTGACCAGCACCGCGATCGGCACGGTTGCCGCCAGCATGATGATCCGCTGCCACCACGGGCGCGGGGTCATGAAGGTAATTGCCACGCCGAGGGCGATGAAGGCCATGAGCATGCGCAGTCCGCTGCACGCCTCGGCGACGTTCAGCGGGGGGTCCAGGGGCACACCGCGGACCGCCAGATCGATCGTCGCCCCACGCACCTGGGCATCGAGGCCCAGGAAGAAGCCCAGGAAGTTGAGCACCACCTCCGACGACTGGGCCGCTACCAATTGCAGCTTCCACGCCAGGCGATCCCAGATCATGTCCGAGATCTTCACGGTGAACACGAGGTAGGCAATGGCGAACCAGGCCACGCGCATCATGGCCGGGCCCAACAGGAACCATGCGCTGCCGAACAGGCACGCGACCATGCTCAGACCCTGAAACATGTCGTTGCGGCCGGGATACACCCAGAAGATAAAGCTGCCGATTGACGCCAGGACGAGCAAAATTCCGGGCAGTGAGACGCGCCGGGGCGTGGTCACCAGTTCCCGACGGCGCAGGAACAAGTAGTAAATACTAAAAAATGGGATGATCAGAATATGAGCCCAGTCGGCATTGAGTTGCAGGGTCAGCAGTCTGCCAAGGATTTCATCCCAGCCGCCGCCGCGCGTCTCCGTGACGATCCGCATCAGGCGTTCGAAATACTTGGCGTGCAGTAGCAGAAACAGCAGTGCGAGGGGAGCGAGCCACAACCAGGCTCGTGGCGACACCATGGAGCGTGGCGAGCCGGTATGCGACTCACTGAGATTGGTGGTGGCCGAGCTGCTCATGCGATGCGATGGCCTGTGGGGCCTGGCGCAAGTCCCCCGTATGGTCGGCGTTACCTACAGTCTACGCCGACCGGTGGCCCAAGGTTCTTCGGCCGATCCCCCAGCAGACGTCGGGCCGTCGCCCCGGCATCTTTAGGCGCTGGTCCTGGTCAGGACTCAGTTGTTGTTCGACGGCGGGACGCCGAAGACATCGTTGCCGAAGTTCCGGTCCAGCAGGAAGCCGAAACCGTATGTCGTACGGAATCCGCTGCGAATCACCTGCGTGGGCAGGGCGAAGAAATTGGTGCCCACGATGATCTGGTCGTTGGGCTTGAGCAGGATGTCCGGCTGTTCGGCACTGTAGATCGCCCGCAGGTTGACGCGGACCCAGGCCGCCCCGCGGCCGGGAATACGGCGGATCAGATCCACGCGTTCCGGCACCGCCAGGGGGCCCAGACCTCCGGCCGAGGCGATCAGGTTCATCAGCGTGAGCTCACCATCACCCGGCAGTCCATACGTTCCCGGACGCGACACGTGTCCCTCGACGTACACGTTGCCGATGTTCGGCGGGGGGATCTGGATGACGTCGTCGGGACGGATCACAATATTGAAGCGCATGTCGCCCTGGAACAGGCGATCGTAGGGCACTTCGATGATCCGCTGCGTGAGAATGCGGCTTCGCGGATCCTCCTCCGTGCGGGTCTCAGGGCTTACCTCGCGGGCGAGCACTTCGCGGGCCTCTTCCGCGCGTACCCACCGTCCGCCGATGTTGATCCATGGGCTGGTCTCGGCCGCCCGCTCCATTTCCGCCTCGATCATCTCGGGCGCGGCCTGGGGCGCCGCTTCGGGATCGAGAGCTTCCGTGGGATCCGCCTGACCGCTCATCAGTTCCTCGATGAGGGCGGCCGCGTCCTCGCCGGCGCCGGGCGGTACGGCCGCGTCCACTTCGTCCGGGGCGGGCGGCGCGGCCTGGTGGCGGTACAGGTCCGCCTTGCGGAACACATAGATTTTCTTGACCGACCCCGGGATGCCGCGGGCCTGGGCGATGGCGTCCAGCAGGCGGAAGTCATCCTTGACGATCGCATACGTGCCGAACGCGGTCTGGCCGAAGCGCGGCTCGCCGATAACTGTATACGTGTTCTGCCTCGCCTCCTGTACGATCACGCTCACCGTCGGATCGCGCAGCAGGTTCTTGCGCACCAGGATGTCGCTTATCTCCTGTTCAAGCTCGCTGGGCGTCTTGCCGGAGAACTTGACGGGACCGATGATGGGCAGGCGCACCATGCCCAGGTTGTCCACGCGCCGCGTCTGCACCGACTCGGCGCCTTCCATAATCAACTCGAAGACGGTGACCGTCACCAGATCGCCGGGGCCCAGCACGTACTCACGCACTTCCGGGATCAGATCCTCGGGCGTGATCTGCGTCAAACCCGGCGGCAGGGCGGCCGGCTCGTCGATGATGTCCAGTTGCGTGAGTATTGGCAGGATGGTGGGGGTGCGCTCCCAACGTCCGACTTCCGACATGTCAAGGAAGGAGTCGGTCTCGCAACCGCTGCCGCCCAGCAGCAGCAGCGACAGGCTCGCCACGGCGACGATGCGGCGGAGCCACGACGAACTTGCGGACCGATGATCGGGCATCTTCCGGACAAACCGGTCATCGCTGCGGTCATATTCAGGCTGATGCACGCTTTGACTCCTTGTGGACTGCGCCTTCATATCGGTCCCCTGTCTATCGGCTTGGTTTGCACGTTGCGTGTTCATATTACCCCATGCGTGCAACCGCTGCCGCAATAGGCATCGGCTGCATCGCCCCGGCGTGTCGGCCGCGCCGGGAGTTGCCCCCAGTGGGCCTTGATCGGTTCCCTCGCCGCCGGAGGTTCGTCGGCCCGGCATCCCAACACGTTACCGGTCCTGTCCGTCTCCGCAACGCCGCTGTCCGTTTCCCACATGCGCCATGCCCCCGCACGCCGTTTCATCTGGCTGTCAGCCGCCGCTTGCCCGCCTGACCCCGACCGGCCACAATGCCCGCGCATGACACAATCCACCACCCAGCGCATCACCGTGATCGGCGACGGCTCCATGGCTACTGTCTGCGCCCTGCTGCTCGAAGGCAAGGGGGCGGCTGTCACCATGTGGAGTGTTTTCGCCGACCACATCGCCGAGTTGATCCAGACGCGGGAGAACAAGCGCTACCTGCCCGGTTCGCCCCTGCCGCCGACCATGCGCTTCACCGCCGACGAGGCCGAAGCTCTGGCAGAGGCCGCCCTGGTGGTCTCGGCCATCCCCACGCAGTTCATCCGCTCGGCCTGGACGCGTCTGGCCGGCCGCCTGCCGGCCGGCGTGCCCATCGCGTCGGTGGCCAAAGGCATCGAGAACGAGACCCTCCTGCGCCCCACGCAGATCATCGCCGACGTGCTGACCAAGGCCGGCCGGCCGCCTTCGCCCCTGGCGGCGATCTCCGGCCCGTCGGTGGCCGGCGAACTGGCCAAGTGTCTGCCAGCCACTGTCTGCGCCGCCAGCGATGACGCCGAGCTGGCCGCCATGCTCCAGGATCTTTTCACCACGCACTGGTTCCGCGTCTACACGAACAGCGATCTGCTGGGTGTGGAACTGGCCGGTGCGACCAAGAACGTCATCGCCCTTGCGGCGGGCATCCTCGACGGGCTGCAGGCGGGCAACAACGCCAAGAGCGCTCTTCTGGCCCGCGGCCTGGCGGAGATCGCCCGGCTCGGCGCTGCCATGGGCGCCAAAGCCGAGACCTTTTTTGGCATCGCCGGCGTGGGCGACCTTGCGACCACCTGCTTCAGTCCCACCGGCCGCAACCGCACCTGCGGCGAAGCTCTGGGCAAGGGGCGAACCCTCCAACAGGTGCTCGATGACATCCCCGGCGTCGTCGAAGGCGTGCCCACCACCAAGAGTGTGGTCGAGCTGGCCCGGCGTCACGGTGTGGACATGCCCATCACCCAGGCCATTCATGCGGTTCTTTTCGAGGGTCTGGACCCCCTGGAAGGCATCACGCGTCTGATGACCCGCGCCCCCAAAGCTGAACGCGTGGGGTAAACGGCCAGCCCCTGATCGAGCAACCCATCGGCCGCCGGCATCTGGCGGACTTTGCCGTCTGTAACGATTGACCGCGCCTTGGCAAGCTTCGGCCGTGCCTGACGGTGGCGGTGATCTCATTCCCCCCCATGCCCGCGACGATAGCTAACCACGGTTGGCGGCTTGCGCCATTCCCAAAGAGAGATTGCCCATGCAGCTTGACACCATCCTCAAGACGGCCATGGACCTGGGCGCCTCGGACGTTCACTTGGTCTGCGGCCACCCGCCGGTGGCGCGCATTCACACGGTGATGATGCCGATGGATTACCCGGTCATCACCCCCGAAAGCGCTCGACGCATGATCGAGCACATGTGCAGCGATGAGCAGATCGCCCGCTTCGAGAAGGTCAAGGACGCGGACTTCTCTTACGAGATTCCCGGCGTGGCCCGCTTCCGTGTCAACGCCCACGTGCAGCGCGGCACGGTCGGCATCGCCCTGCGTCTGATCAAGGAAACCATCCCGCCGCTGGCCGAGTTGAACCTGCCGGAGGTCATCACCCGCCTGACCTACCTGCCCCGCGGCCTGGTGCTGGTCACCGGCGACACCGGTTCGGGTAAGTCCACGACGCTCGCGGCCATGATCCAGGCCCTCAATGAACGCTACCAGAAGCACATCATCACGCTGGAAGACCCGGTGGAATACACCTTCGTCAGCAACCGCTGCATCGTGGAGCAGCGCGAGCTGGGGGCCGACGTGCCCAGCTTCGCCAGCGGTCTGCGCCACGTGCTGCGTCAGGACCCGGACGTGATTCTGGTCGGTGAAATGCGCGATCTGGAGACGACCGCCGCGGCCATCACCGCCGCGGAGACCGGCCACCTGGTGCTCAGCACCCTGCACACCGTCAACGCCTCGCAGACGATCGAGCGCATCATCGACATGTACCCCGCCGACCAGCAGAACCAGATCCGATCCATGCTGGCCAATACGCTGCAGGCGGTGATCTCGCAGACATTGTTCAAGCGCAGCGACAAGCGCGGCATGATCCCGGCCGTCGAGGTGATGCTCTGCACCCCGGCCGTGCGCAACCTCATCCGCGAGAACCGTGCCTTTGAGATTCCCAACGTCATCGAAACCAACCGCGCTCTGGGCATGAACACGCTCGACAATTCGATTGCCGAGCTCTACTTCAACGGCGCCATCAGCCGTGAGGACGCCGTCGCCCAGGCCGCGTACCCCGAGAAACTCGATCGCCAGTTGGCCGCGTAAGTCCGCTGCCGACGGCAGGAAACCCATAGCCGCAACGTCGCCGCATCGCCGCGGCCGCCCCGAAGCAAGCCATGCCGAATTACCGCTACGAAGTACGGCTCAGCGACGGCAAGAACTCCGTGGGCATGCTCTCGGCCGCCAGCGCCATGGCCGCGGCCCAGCAGCTTCGCGGACAGGGCGCTCAGGTGCTCGCCCTCACGCCGATTTCCGCCGGGGCGGTCACCCTCGGCCAGCGGTTGAGTCAGCTCAACCAGGCCTCCGGGCCATCGCAGCGCGACATTCTCAATTTCACCAGTCAGCTCGCGGTCATGATCCGGGCGGGCATCAGCTTGCGGGCCGCCCTCGAAGGCATTGCCGACCAGACAGAGAACCTGCGCTTCAAGGAGATCATCCTCCGCATCAAGCAGGACGTCGAGGCCGGCAAGCCCCTGTCCGACGCCCTCACGCGGCATCCCAAGCTGTTCGGCCCGCTGTATGTCAACATGGTGCGGGCCTCGGAAGTGTCCGGCTCGTTCTCGGCCATGCTCGACCGCATCGCCGCCTACCTGGCCCAGTGGATCGAGACGCGGTCCATGGTCGTCGGCGCGATGATTTATCCGTGCGTGATCGGCGTGCTGGCCGTGGCGGTGACCATCTTCCTGCTCACATTCGTGCTGCCTCGCTTCGCCGCCGTGTTCGCCGGCAAGGAAGCGGCCATGCCCTGGCCGACCATCTTCCTCATGAACCTTTCGACCTTCATGGTCGATTGGTGGTGGGCGGTGGTTCTGGCCATAGTCTGCGCGTTTCTGGGCGGCTGGATGGCGGTCAAGACCGAGCCGGGCGGATGGTGGTGGGATCTGTTCAAGCTTCGTGTGCCGATCCTCAAGCGCATGTTCCGCGCCCTTTACATCAGCCGCAGTCTCCAGACCATGGGCGAACTGATCAATGCCGGCGTGCCGATGCTCGACACGCTGACAATCACCGGCGACGTGTCGGGCAACCGCCTGTATCGGCGGTTGTGGCGGCAGGTCGTGGTGGCGGTCAAGGGGGGCAAGAAAATCGCCCAGCCGCTGCACCGCTCGCCGCTGCTGCCCAGGAGCGTGGTGCAGATGGTCAGCGCGGGCGAGGAGTCCGGCAAACTTGGCGAGGTGCTCACCGAGGTCAGCGCCTTCTACGCCAAGCAGCTTCGCGAAGTGATCAAGACCGTCACCAGCATGATCGAGCCGATCATGATCATCGTCATGGGTTCAGTGGTCGGCTTCATTGCCATGGCCATCATCCTGCCGATCTTCAAGCTCTCGACACTGGTGAAATGATCGGCGGTGCAAAGAGTCCATACCGCGGGGCGGAGACTGGAGAAAGCTGCCGGCCGGCGCGTCGCACCAGAAGCGGGCACGCCGGCCGGTTGTGCATCCGGATCAGGTGTTACGACCCGCAAGGTCGCGGCCAAATTCACACGACCCGATAACGAGCGGCTTTCGTCCGACCGGTTTGATTCCGATGTTCCAATTGAGAAGAAACGCGAAACGGCACACGCGTCCACACAGAGACGGCAGCCTATGAACGCTCAGTTCGCGACAACGCAGGCCCCGCACCCAGGAGCAGCCCACGGGCGCCTTGCGCGCCAGGGGGGCTTCACGCTTATCGAGGCCGCGCTGACCACGGTCATCATCGGCACGGGCGTCCTGGCCATCGTCGCCGCCCAGCAGGCCTACCACATCAAGAATCAATGGGCCCAGCGCTCCAGCCTCGGCCTGATGCTTTGCAGTGAAATCCGCGAGTTGATGCTCACGATGCCCCTGCGCGATCCGCAGATCGGCGTGGAGGATCTGAACCGCGACAAGAGCGGCCTGGCGGTCACGGACTACGACGACGTGCTGGACTTCGCCGGACCGTTGACCGACAACCGGGCCGACCCCGATGGCCGCACCTTCAGCCCTCCGATCAACGCCCTGCGTCAGGAACTGGACGACGACGCGATGGCCGGCTGGGCCCAGCACGTGCTGATTGAGGCGGTCGATCCCGGCAACGTCTCCTCCACGATCGCCCTGTCGCTGGCCGACGAAGACCTGCTGATCCGCGTGACGGTCTGGGCGACGTACCAGGGCCCGTACGACGAGGAGCCGATGGAGGTCGCCAGCCTGACGTGGATTATGACCGATTGACGTGCGCGGCCCATTGGCAGGTAAGCGTGCAAACCGCGGAGGCGATTGGGAGTGTTCGTGATGACGACGACAGACGTGTGCATGGCCCGCCGCCGTCGCCGGCCCCGCCGCCAGCGCGGCGCCGCCGCGATCCTGGCCATGATGTTCCTGGTCATCTTCTCCTCCCTGGCCGCGGCCATGGCCATCGTCGCCCAGGGCAACCTCACCACGGCCGACACGCACCTGAAGATCAACCGCGCACTTGCCGCGGCCGAGACCGGCATGCGCTTCCTCGCCCATCACTTCAACGTCGCGGCCGAGAAGGTCATGACCTCCGACGGCGTGATCGACGCAGCCAACGCCCCCGACCTCTGGGAGAGTCTGCGCGACGAGCTGTTCACTGAGTTCAGCAACCACACCCATTTCCTCGACAGCCCGGGCTACGGCGGCTACACCACCGCCGACGGCCAACTGGGGCTGTGGCTCGACCGCGTGGCCGTCAGTTCGCACAGCGCCGTGCCGTACTTCCGCGCCGACATCCGCCCTCGGGCCGGCGATCCGACCATCATCGACGTGCAGGTGACCGGGTACGACGGACCGGCGGATCGACCCATCACGCGCACCATCGAGATGACCTTCCGGCTCGACAAGAAGATCCGCTTCGCCATCCTCTCCAAGAGCCGCGTGATGCTCGGCCCCAACGTCATGGTCGAAGGCCCCATCGGCAGCCGCTTCATGGAAACGGACCTGCTGCACGGCCACCCCGTGCAGATGGCCGGCAACTTCCGCGGTCTCGACAGCGAACTTGATGCCGACCTCGACGCTTTCATCGGCACGCTCATCACCAACGACATCAACGGCGACAACCGCATCAACCTCCGCAGTCCCTCGGAGGTCGATGGCATCACCGACCCCGAGCAGTACGACACCAATGGGGACGGCTTCATCGACGACTTCGACTTTTTCATGGCTCGTTTCGACACCAATGCCGACGGCACGCTCACGGCCGTGGAATTCGGGGCTCACGACACAATCGAGCGCCGCCAGCTCTTCGAGCTGCTGGCCGGTAGTCTCGACGCGGAGATCAACGGCGACACCAACTACGCCAAGGTCAAGGGCCAGGTGCTGATCCTGGCCGACAAGGCCGGCTGGGAAGACGGCGCCGGCCAGGGGCCCGACGGCGACAACGTCTACCAGGACTTCTTCCAGGGCAGCATCATTCCGGGGTTCGCCGAAAGCCCGCTGCTCTTCGGAGCCAATGCCCAGGCCGCGGACGTACACCAGTATGGTCCCGGCGACTTCGACGTCAGCTCGTACCGCACGCTGGCCGTCAACGACCTGGTCACCGAGGCCGCTGCCCAGGCCGCCCAGCACGACCCCGATAACCCGGATTCACCCGGGCCGCTGGGCGAGACCACGTTCGAGGAAATCCCCTTCGGCGCCGCCCATCCCTACGACTACTACGATCGTCCGGTCTACCGCAACATGACCTTCCGCGACGTGGTCATCCCCAAGGGCACCAACGCCTTGTTCATCAACTGCCGCTTCATCGGCGTGACTTTCATCGAGACCGAGACCGACAACAGCCATGACATGTTCAACTACGCCGGCATGCAGAACGCCGACGGCAGCTACAAGCACCCGGACCGCTCAGCCGTGGTCGATGGCACGGAGTACACCGACACCAAGCCCCTGGGCAACAACATCCGCTTCCACGACTGCACGTTCGAAGGCTCGATCGTCAGCAGCGCATCCACGGAATACACCCACGTGCGCAACAAGGCCGTCTTTACCGGCCGCACGATGTTTGACGCCGACTCCAATGAGTTGTCGGACGAGGAAAAAGCCCTGTACCGCCGCAGCAGCATTCTCATGCCGCATTATTCGATTGACATGGGCACGTTCGTCGCGCCGCACGACAGCAACGAGACAGTCGAGCTGACGGGCACCATCGTGGCCGGCATCATCGACATCCGCGGCCAGGCGGACATCACCGGCACGATCCTCACCACGTTCAATCCCCAGAGCAACACCGGCCCGGTGATCGGCGAGACCAGTCCGCAGTTCAACACGACCCTGGGCTACTTCGACTCCGGCACCGGCGACTTTGAGGCTGCTCTGCCGATGACCGGTCTGGGGAAGATCCGCCTGCGCTACGATCCCAGCCTGCCTCTGCCTGACGGCATTACCGGCCCGATCGAGCTGCGCGCCGACCCCCAGAGCTACCGCGAGACCACGGAACCCGTGCATTTGCCCGTGCAGACGGACTGAGAGCAGGCCCGATAACCCCGACCACAGGTCGAGACCAGCCATGCAAACCATCCAACACCAATCCGCCCGGCACCTTTGGGAGCGGCCGCTCCGCAGCGGGTGCTGCAGGCGAGGTCACAGCCACCGTCGCGGCGTCAGCCTCATCGAGGCCATCATCGCCCTGGCCATCAGCGCGATCCTGCTGACGGCCACGATGGTCGCCACCGACGCCAGCTTCAAGAGTTACGCCAACGCCGCCCAGCAGGCCTCCACCCAGTCCGGCAGCCGCATGGTCATGTACCGCATGCTTGCCATGCTGCGCAACAGCACAGCGCATGAAACGGCCGAGGGGGGGCTGGCCCTCGGCAACCAGACAAGCAACGGCGTCGCATTCATTGATCCGCAGGGCCGCGACATCACCATCGAGTGGCGAGAGAATGACCAGAGGCTGGTGTACATCGAGAGAACCAATCCGTCGGATCCCAGCGACACGGAAGAGTCGGTCCTGCTGGGGGGCGTCACCAGCGCCGAGTTCACTCTTGTGGCCCGCCGCAACGATGCCGGACTGCCGATCCTCGAACGCATCACCATCGACATCACCGTGCTTGCCGATGACGACGCCACCCTCGACCTCGAGCGCTGGGATCTGCCCGAAATCCGCCTGATCGCCTCGACCATGCCCCGCCGCCTCTTCTGAGTCATCATTGCAGCCATGGCGACCTTGCGCTCGCGGGCCTGGGTTATAATGCGGCCCAATCCAGAGCCCGCATGAAAGGTCCGGCCATGAGCCATATCGGTGTCATTCTGAGCGGCTGCGGCGTGTTCGACGGCTCGGAAATCCATGAAGCCACGCTCGCCCTGCTGGCCCTCGACCAGGCCGGCGCGACGTATCAGTGCATGGCCCCGAACACGCGGCTGCAGGTCGTCAACCACCTGACGAAGAAGTCCACCGGTGAGAGCCGCAACGTGCTCGAGGAGTCGGCCCGCATCGCCCGCGGCAGCATCGTCGATCTGGCCACGGTCAAGGCGGCGGACTACGACGGCTTCCTGCTGCCGGGCGGATTCGGCGCGGCCAAAAACCTGTGTACCTTCGCCGTCCACGGCCCGGACTGCCAGGTCGATCCGCAGGTCCGCCGCGTGCTCATCGAAGGCCAGCAGGAAGGCAAACCAATCGCGCTGGCGTGCATCGCGCCGGTGATCGCGGCCAAATTGTTCGGCGGTTCGCTGCACCCCCGGCTCACCATCGGCCACGATTCCGCCACCGCCGCTGCCATCGAAAAGATGGGCGCCCGGCACGTGCCCATGGGGGCTGACGACGCCCACGCCGATGCCGAGTGCCGCATCCTCACCACGCCCGCCTACATGGAGGCCGGCTCGATCAAGCATGCGTGGAACGGCATCGAGAAACTGGTTAAGTCCCTGTTGGCAATGGCCCATACCGCGGGGGCACAGCGGCCGAAAGCCGTCGCCCGCCATTGACGGCTCAGTCGTAACGTGGCTCCTGAATCGGCGGCCCCTGCCGCAGATTCGGCAGAGGTTGCAGCGCAATCACCCGATCCTCCTCGCCCGGGCGCAGCGCCACGAGGGCCCTGGCTTCCTGGCCGTCGCCGAGGCGGGCGGTGAGCTCGTGCGTCCCCGCGAACAGCCGGACTTCCAGGCTGCCCAGTTCGTCGGTGCGCAATTGCAGATCATCCCACCACAGCCGCCGCACCAGCCCGTCGAACACCTGCCCATTGGGCGTGGGCTGACCGGCGGCATCCAGTAGCGCGGCCTCGGGGTGCTCGAATGACTGCGGCCCGAGGCCGGGGAAGTAGATGCCCTGGATCGCTCGGTGGGCGAACATCGTCCGCAGCACCGTCTCCAAATTGACCGCCGCGGCCGTGGCCGTGCGCCCGGAGACGTGCAGGCCCGTGATGACCACCGGCTTATTGAGTTCGGCGATCCAGTCCAGCGTCCGTGCAAACTGCGGGGCGATCACTGTGCCGTCGAGTCGGGCGTCGAGGGCGATGTAATCGAAGGGCACAAAGAGCTGGCCCAGCTCATCGACACGACGCATCATGGACCGCAGACGGTCGCCGCCGAGACTGTCCTCGAACCGTATTCCGAAGCGCGCCGTCGGCTGCATCGCCCGGGCCCGCTCACACAGCCGCCGCAGGCCGGCCGCGCCAAGGCGGTCGCCGATCACGTCGAAGGTCAGCATCGAGCTGAGCAGATCGAACTCGCCCACCCGCCGGCCGTAGCGATGCAGGATGTCCTCCACGTGGGTATCGACCAAGTTCAGCAGGGTCTGGCCGCGGAGCGGCGAGGCCCACGCCGGCAAGCCGGCCGGATCAGCGCTGACGAGCTCACCGAAGCGCAGCGTCAGGCCGCGACCCGCCGCCGCGGCGATCAGCGCGTCCAGCGCCGCCATGTCGCGCACCCCCCGTTGCGCCTCCACCGCCGGCCACCGTCCCGCATGTTCCAGACTCACCGCGCTCAGCGCCCGCCACACGGGCTGGGCGAAGCGGTCCGGCCCCAGCTCGATGACAGTCTGCCCGTTCGCATCCGCATCAGTCGCCTCGGGCAGCGGCGGGGGAGGCGCTGCCGCCAGCTCCTCCAGAGTCAGTTCCGCCCCAAAGGGGAATGCATGCCGCTGCATGCGGATGCTCACCGGCTGCAGCGGCCGGGGTTCACCGGAGGCGTCCATCACGATGATCCGCACCGGCACGGTCCGGTGTTCGCGGATCGCCGCCTCCGTCGCCGCCACCCACTCACCCTGCAATATCTGGCCGCGCGCCGCCCCCGCCGCGACGCACAGCCACGCCGTCCACACCGCCAGCCTGATCCATCGTCGTGTGCGCATGGCTTTCTTGACGGGCCGCAATCGTCAGGGAGCGGAACCACAGGCCGCGTGGCCGGGCCCACCTGTCTCAGGCAGTCTGCTGACGCGCATTGCCCGCGCCGAACACGCTACCTAGAATCCACGGTTTCCGCACACCGCGACAGACCCACCATGCCATTCACCACCGCTGGTCACCGACGTTCACGAGTATGGAACCCCGTGGCCGCTGCACTGCTGCTGCTGGGCGTCGGCCCATGGGCGACCGCCACGGTTCTCGCGCAGGCCGTCGGGCAGGATATCGGGCAGGATGTCGAGCAGAGCGTGGAGCCGGCCGTCGCGCCGAATCTCGCCCACGCCGCTCCGGCCCCCAGTGCCTTCGATCAACTTGACCTGCTCGTCGACGTCCGTCACGAGATCGTCACGCAGTACGTCGAGGCCCCCGACCAGCAGGCCATGACCGACGCGGCGGTGCGGGCCATGGTCGAATCGCTCGACGATCCCTACACCAATTACCTGTCGGTATCCGAGCTGGAGCCATTCGACAAGGAAGTCCGCGGCACCTTCAGCGGCATCGGCGCTGAGGTCCGCTTCGATCCCGACGCCCGCCGTGTGCGCATCGTCTCGCCCCTGGAGGACTCGCCCGCCTGGCACGCTGGCGTGATGGCCGGCGACCTGGTCCTCGACATCGACGGCCAGTCCACTCTCGACATGCCGCTCAACGAGGCCATCAATCGCCTGACCGGACCCGAAGGCGCCCCCGTCACCATCACCGTCCGGCGCGAATCGGGGCAGGAGAACACCCTCGTCATCACCCGTGCCCGCATCAACGTCCCCTCCATCAAGGGCCTCTACCGCGACACGCAGCAGCAGTGGCAGTTTCTCATCGATCAGCCGCGCGGCATCGGCTACATCCGCATCCTCCAGTTCACACCCAACACCGTTGACGATCTGCGCCATGTGCTCGAACAACTGCTGGCCCGCGACCTGCGCGGTCTGATCATCGACCTGCGCTTTGACCCCGGCGGCATGCTCGAGGTCGCCGTCGCCATCGCCGACATGTTCCTGCCTGAAGGCCGGACCATTGTCAGCGTCCGCGGCCGCAGCGTCCCGCCGCGCGTTTTCACGTCCACCGCAAAGCCGACCATCCCGCCGATTCCCCTGGTCGTGCTGGCCAACGAAGCGTCGGCCTCGGCCTCCGAGATTCTCACCGGCGCGCTGGCGGAAAACGACCGCGCCCTGTTCGTCGGCACGCGAACCTTCGGTAAAGGCAGCGTCCAGCAGGTCCGCATGCTCGCTTCCGGCCAGGGGGCCATCAAGATCACCAACGCCTACTACTACCTGCCCTCCGGCCGCAATATCCACCGCCTGCCCGACGCCGACCGCTGGGGCGTCGATCCGCCCGACGGCTTCTATGTCGCGATGAGTCCCGAGCAGGTCGAGGCGATGCTCCAGGTCCGTCGCGACGGCGACGTACTGCGCCCGCAGAACAACGGCCCGACCCATGACGTGACACCGCAATGGGTCGACGAGCAGCTCAAGGATCCGCAACTCGCGGCCGCCCTTACCGCCCTGCACGGCAAGCTGGACACCGGCGACTGGCCGCAGGTCGGCGAAGATGGCTCGGCCGACCTGGCCCTTCAGGCTCGCAGGCAGCAGCTCGAACGCCAGCGCCAGCGCCTCGAACGGGCCGTCGACGAGATCGACCAGCGCCTCGCCCGCCTGCTTGCCGGCCTGCCCGAACAGCAGGGCGAACAGACCGAGGAAGCCGACGACGCCATCGACATCGATGAACCTTTTGACAGGGACGTGGATGGGCCCGATGAGACACCGGGACCATGACCGCCGAACCGCGCCATAACGAGCCACGCGTGTAAGCACGCGGGACACTGTCTGGCCAATCACCACCGCATGCCCACGATCCTCGGCATCGAGACCAGTTGTGATGAAACCGCCGCTGCCGTGGTGGTCGAGGGCCGCGACGTGCGCAGCAACGTTATCGCTTCGCAGCACGACCTGCACCAGCCGTACGGCGGCGTGGTGCCGGAGATCGCCAGCCGGGCCCACATCCAGCGGATTATGCCCGTCATCGAGCAGGCCCTGCGCGACGCCGGCTGCGCACTGACCGACCTCGACGCCGTTGCCGTGGGCAATCGACCGGGCCTGATCGGTTCGCTGCTGGTCGGCGTCAGCGCTGCGGCATCTCTGGCCTGGGCGCTGGACAGACCGCTGCTGGACATCGACCATGTCCGCGCTCACCTCTACGCAGCCGACATGACGGCCGATCCGCCGCCGGAGTATCCCGCTTTGGGGCTGGTGGTCTCCGGCGGCCATACCAGCCTTTACCACGTGCAGAGTCCGCTGGACATGACCGTCATCGGCCGCACCATCGACGACGCCGTCGGCGAAGCCTATGACAAGGCGGCTGTCATCCTCGACGCCGGCTATCCTGGCGGGCCGATGCTCGATCGTCTGGCCCAGCGCGGCGACGCCGCCCGCGGTCCGCGTCTGCCGCGTTCCATGCTCGAAGCCCAGAGCCTCGACTTCTCGTATAGCGGCCTGAAAACAGCGCTGCTCTATGCCGTGCGGGGCAAGCCCCAGGGTCGCGGCGATGCTGCCGCGTTCGCCCACTCGGCGCAGGAGCTGGACGCGACTCGCCGCGCGGACTTTGCCGCCGCCTTCCAGGAGGCCGCCATCGACGCCTTGATCCTGAAGATCCATCGCGCCATCGCGCAGCTCACCGCCGCTGGCCGTCCGCCCGCATCGCTGCTGATCGGCGGCGGCGTCAGCGCCAACTCCCTGCTGCGCCGCCGTGCCGTCGAACTGCAGCAGCACACCGGCCTGCGGGTCTGCGTGCCGCCGATGAAGCTGTGCGTCGACAATGCCGCCATGATCGCGGGCCTGGCGCACCACCAGCTCGCCGCCGGTTACGTCAGTCCATTGGATCTGCCTGCCGTCGCCACGATTCAGAGCTGAGTCGGCCGCTCATCTGTGACCGCGACGCAGCAACAGCCCGATGGCCACCGTCAGCAGCACGGCCGCACCGCCCGGCTCGGGGATGATCGCTACCTGCTCCGACGCGATCGTCAACCGCGCCTGATCGAACGTCCACGCACCCGGCCCGTCGTAGGTCAACGTCAGCAGGATGCCGCCGAACGTCGCCGCTCCCGGCGTGTCGCCGCCGCTGACCAGGTCGATGTTGCGATTGACGATGCGCGTGGCCAGACCCAGCGTCGAGAAGCTGCCGGTAATCGGGCTGGTCATCACCGTTGCGCCATTGCTCGTCGCCAACGGTCCGCCGGCGACATCCTCAAACAGCCACACGTAATCGACACTGGCCGACACATCGGGGGCCGGGGTCGTGCCGAATACCTCGAACTTGATGCCTTCGAGACTGTTGAAGCCGGCGTCCATCAGCAGCACCACCCACGGCTGGGTGAACGTCATCCGCAGTTCAAAGACGTCGCCGTCGGCCAGCACCACGTCCGCCGGCACGTCCTGCACCTGCGGTCGTACATCCAGCAGCGGGCTGCGCCACACCACGCGGTTGGTGAACACCGCGTCGGTGGTGAGCATCGAGGCGTCCGGCGTCAGGTGGACGTCGACGTGCGTCACGGCCGCCTGGGCCGCAGGTCCGGCAGTCAATATCGCAAGCATGGACGCCATCACCGCGCCGGCGCCGAACGAACTGCATACTCGCATGTGGACCCCCTTAAGCGATCGTGTGTTGACCGCTCCCCTCCACACCTTCAGCCTACGGCCGACCCCTCGCCTGGGTCAAGTTTTTTCGGCCGGCGCTTCCTCAGGCCGACAAACGCTGCCGCAGTCGGCCGGGACGCTGGTCAAACAACTTGCCCGCCAGCTTCAGGGCCTGCCGCGCCAGTCGATCGTGTTGCCGCCGCGCTGCCGCATCGAATATCGCGTAGCCCTTGATCGTCATCGCCCGCCGCCCCGCCCCGTCCAGCCTCGTCAGAAGCAGGCACAGATCCTGGTGCTCTCCCAGTCGATCGCCGAGTTTAGTCAGCCGTCTGGCGTCCAAAGGCCAATCATCAGGCCAGTGCCGCCGCAGCAGGCGACGGTGGTAACCCAGACGTTTTACCGCGCGCCGCAGCCGGTGCAGAAGCTCATCGTCGCCGCTGGCCGACGCTCTGGCCAGCCGATGCCGCACCCGACCGTACTCATCGGCCACGGCGAGCAGCGCGTCTCGCATGGTGAACCGCGTGGCCGGCGCGGCACGTAAGGCCGCTTCAATGCTTCCCAGACGCAGTTCCACCAGCTTGAGCGTGGCGTACGTTCCGCGGGCCGCCTGGTGGATACCGTCGTGCCCCCGCGTCAGCAGGTGCTGCAATTCGCGGCCGAAGTGGGCCGGCAGTTTGCCGCCGCAGCGGCCGATCATCCTGGCAGCCGTGGTTGCCACCACCGCCTGATCACGTGCAGCTCCCAGATCATGGTGCAGTCGGCGCAGCGCCGCCTGCTGTCGCCGACAGAACGGCATCCCCAGCGCGTCGCTCACCAGCCGCAGCAGCGCACGGGTCTTCTTGAGCCGCACCCGCACCGCGTGAATCGCCGCGTCCGTGCAGCCTGCCGTCAGCGCCGAGGCGACCTCCGCGCGGCCCAGTTCCATCTGTCGCAGCGCGAGCCGGCGAACCTCACCATGGTTCGTCGCGGCAAGCTTGGACATTGCATTCAACCCGTCGTCAGCCCGATGGCTGCATCTCCCCGGCCACCCCCGCCATTCTACCACCCTCAAAGGCTGGGAATGTTGGCCTCGCTGGTTGCCAGTTCGCCCCGCTCCAGACGCTGCTTTTCCCGCGCCACCCAGGGAATCTGTCCGGCATTGCGCTCGACCCACAGCGGCATCGGCGTGCGCAGCCCTTTGGCGTCCAGCTCGGTGAACTCCACGATCATGTCCTCGCGGCTGTAGGCCGACAGATCGTGGTTCTTGCCCATGTGGATGCAGTCGGTGGGGCATGGCTCGGTGCACAGGGCGCAGAACATGCACTTCTGATAGTCGATCGCGTAACGCAGCAGTTCCCCCCCGACGGCCTTGCCGGAGGTTTTGTCGATCTTGCGCGGGGCCGACTTGTCGATGTAGATGCAGTCCACCGGGCAGGCTTTGGCGCACATGTCGCAGGCGATGCACTTGTCGGCCTCGAACTCGTGGATTCCGCGGTAGCGCGGGCTGAAGGCGATCCGCTCGTAGGGGTAGTGGATGGTCACGCTGCGGCTGAAGCAGTAGCGCAGCGTGATCTTCATGCCGATAGCGATGCTCTTGAGCGTGAGATAGATGTTGCGGAAGTAGCCCTCGGCGGCTGCCTGGGTGACGGCCTCATCCTGCTGATTGAGGTCTGTCTGCTTGGCGATCATGATCTATTGCTCTCGCGTGCGGTGCGGCTGGTGCAAAGCTCCGGATCGCTGAGAATGGTAGTCGCTCGTGGCCGAGCCGACCAGTCGGCCTCCAGAGAGGAAATAAACGACGCCGCGCTGCCCAGGGGAGCAGCAACGCGGCGCCGCGAGTCGATCGTGTTGGACGCGCCGGCTGCCTGGCGCGGTGTGTGGTTCCTGTTGCTCAGTCGTACAGGGGGCTGACGCTCGTGGGCGCGACTTCCGCCAGCTCGATCGACGTATCGATGCGGAAGTTCGACTGCGTCGTGTGCCGCTCGGAGAAGAAGAAGTCCAGTGTGCAGCTATCGCCGTCGCTCAGGCCCAGGTTGACGTATTTGTCACCCGACTGCACGGGGCAGCTTCCTTCCAGGCCGGCATTCGCCCAGGCTGTGGCAAGCTGATTGGCCATCGTTGTGTCCACCAGTTTGACGATGTCGCCGACGGCGAAGTGGTTCTTGTCGACAAAGGCCTTGCCGTCGAACAGCAGCACGCTGCCCGTGAGCGCTGGGTGCACGCCGCCGAGGTCGATCACCTGCACGCCGTTGATGAACACCCACACGTCGTCGTCACCGACGAAGGTGAAGTACTGACCGGGCTTGTAGGTGAACGTGGTGTGCAGCTCAAAAGTGAAGTGGAAGTTGTGGTTCAGATCCTGGTTGCCGAACAGCTTGCCGTCCAGTGGGAAGAATGAGTTGCTCTGGTACGTATAGACGCCGCCGGCTTCAGCCTGGCCGTTGTCCAGGGTCAGCTCCAGCGCAGCCGCCATGTTCACGTCCGGCACGTCATTGAACCACTGGTTGAAGCTCTCGGCCGAGTAGACCGTATCCTTGGTCGGGCGCACCGGGTTGTAGACCGGCTTGGCGTCGGCGCCCAGCATTGGCGACACCAGGCCCAGGACGTGGCCGTAGCCGCCGCGGCCGCTCATATGGGCGGTCTCGAAATCCAGGTGACCGCCGCTGCGGTCGCCCCGCTTGAAGTCGCGGACCACGCCCGTAAGCGTGATCTGGTCGGCCAGCGCCGGCCCGGCCAGCAGACCCAGCAGCGCGGCCATGGTGCATGCACGTGTGAATTTCATCTCGCACCCCTTTCGTCCAACAGTTGACTCGGTTGTTTGGCTTGGTTCATCCCCTGGCCTGCACGAGCCGAGCCCGACGCCGGACTCTTTAAAGCTCCACCCCTGTCGCAGTCCCGCCCATTCGGGACTGGCACGCTGTAAACCTACGATTTGCGAATTGCGCCAACCAGTGAAATGGGGCGGCCCCGGCAAAGTGCCGATTGCCCAGTCGTTACAGATGGACCAGCGGCATCCACCGGCACCGCTGTCAGGGGCGGCCCGCGTCCGAGAAGCCCGGCCCGAAGAATGCCTCGTGCAGCAATTCAACCGGATGCATCAGCTTCAACCTCATATTCAGCCGCCGGGCCTCCGAGGCGATCTGCATCGCGCAGCCGACGTTGCCGGTCACGCAGGTGGTCGCCCCTGTCGCGTCGATGTGCCGCAGCTTGCGCTCGGCCAGTTCCGTGGCCATGGCCGGCTGCGAGAGGTTGTACGTTCCCGCCGCTCCGCAGCAGATATCGGACTCCGCCAGCGGCACGACCTTCAGCCCCCGGATGGCCGCGAGCACCTGTCGCGGCGGATCGCCCACGCCCTGGGCGTGTAACAGGTGGCAGGCATCGTGATATGTCACCGTGCGCTCGATTGCCTGCGGCGGGATCGTGCCCCCATCGGCCAACAGCTCGGCCAGCAGTTCGCTGATGTCGCGCACGCGGCCTGTGAAATCCGCCACTGCGGCGCCATGTGCGGCCTCGTGTCGCAGCAGATGGTCGTACTCGCGCAGGGCCGCGCCGCAGCCGGCGATGGCCGTCACCACGCAGTCCATCGCCCGTCCTTCCGGGCCGGCCGCAAAGGCCCGCAGATTCGCCGCCGCCAGGGCCCGGGCGCGCTCGTCCTCGCCGCCGTGATGGTGAATCGCTCCGCAGCAGACCTGACTGCGCGGCACCACCACGTCGCAGCCCAGGTGCGTGAGCAGATCGATCGTCTTGCGGTTCACGTCCTGAAACAGAACGCTGCCCACACAACCGATGAACATCCCCACAGTCATCCGCGGTCCATGCGCCGCCGCGTTCGCACTCGCCGGGTAGAAGTCCGCCAGTGGCCGCTCCCACAGCGGCCCCTCGTCGGGCAGCATCTGCCGCATCTTGCGCAACTGCGCCGGCAGCAGGGGGTCCACCAGTCGCGCCACCGGCCGCCACAGCCTCAGTTTCTGCAGCACGCGTGCCGGCAACATCGCCAGTTTCAGGCGCCCCGGCCGTGGAAAGACGTGGAAGAAGATCGCCCGCAGCAGGCGATCGACCATGCCGCGCCGTCCCTGCGTCCCAAGCTGTCGCCGCGTCTCTTCCAGCAACTCGTGGTATACCACGCCCGACGGGCAGGCTGTCTCGCACGCCCGGCAATCCAGGCACAGGTCCAGATGGCCGACCACGGCATCGGTCGCATCGATACGTCCATCGGCCAGACCCTTCATCAGGTGGATACGCCCGCGCGGCGAGTCGGCCTCCAGCTTGTTCTGCATGTATGTCGGACACGCGGGCAGACACAGACCGCAATGCACGCAGTCGGTTGCCCGCACGTAAATGTCGTCGGGCAATTCCACCGTCGCCGCCATGCGGCGTGCGCCGCCTTGTGGGAGTCCGTCGATCACGATCGGCCGCGGCCCGGGCGATGGGCTGTTCATGGCGCGGCCTCCCGGGTCTGGATCGCAGTGGAGCGCAGGTAGCGGCCGGGGTTGAAAATATTCTGTGGGTCCATCGCCGCCTTGAGCTGCTGCAGCAGCGCGTGGTCCGGCTGCGGCGGGGCGAACGGGGCGAGATCCAGGGCGCCGCGCGGCCGGGAGTGCCAAATGCGCAGTCCTTCATCGCCGATCAGTTGACCCGCCGAAGCGTCCAGCCGTCGCGCATCGCCTTCATCCAGGTCGCCGCCCACGCAGATGCAGCCGTGCACCGGCAGCGCGTCGACGTGCAGACGCGAACCCAGATGCGCCAGCTCCGGCGTCTGCGTCAGCGCATGGCAGATCACACCCGTGCGGGCTGGCGGCACGACCAGCTTCAGCGCCGCCGCCGCGGTCCCGCGCCACCGGCACAGCGAGCCGCGCCGCAGCGCGTCGGCTTCGTGGTCGTGCGCCGCGGCCGACAGCATCCGCACCCGTGGCAGGGCGTCGAGGAACGTCTCCAGTGACCGCAACTGGGCTGCGCAGGCCGTCGAACTGCCATAGTATGCGAGGCGAACTCGCCAGCCGTCCTCGTGGCGGCCCATCATCAGCCACGTCGGCTGCGCGTCGCAGGTCAGCAGGGCGGTCATGTGATCGACGAAGTCCTCCGGCCGTTCCGTGTGCAGATCCACAGCCATGACCCGCGACGGTAGCGCGTACGTCCGCAGCGTCAAGGCGTAGACCAGGCCCAGTTCGCCGAGGCTGCCGATCATCAGCTTCGTCACGTCGTAGCCGGCCACGTTCTTGACCGTCCGCCCGCCGACGTGGATGTCGCGCCCCAGCCCGTCCACGTAGTGCAGCCCCAGCAGCAGGGCGCGCATCGTGCCGTAAGTCAGGCGCAGCGGGCCGTAGACGTTGTGCATCACGATTTCGCCCAGCGTCAGACTTTCGTCGGCGTCGATCGGCAGAAACTGACCGATTTGCGCCAGCCGCCGCTGCACCTGGCCGAGCGTCGTTCCCGCGGCTGCGTACACCGTCATGTCGCGTTCGTGAATCTCCAGCACATCGCCGCGCTGTTCGATGGGCGTATGTTCTCGCGGCGGGGTATGCCCCATGCCGCGGTGGGCCTTGCCGTAGTCGATCAGCGGCCGCCGTGAAGCCATCGCCTGCTGCACCGCGGTGATGGCGGTCTCGCGGTTGTCAATGATCACGGGCTGTTTGGGGGCGGCGGTCACGCGCTCAAGGCTCCACCGGGACTGTTGGGACTGACGGGCCGCAGCAGTTCGATGCGCACCCTGTCCGAGGGGATGAGTTTGCCTTCGTTAAGCCGCGCGCCGGGATCGAACACCCGCTTGATCCGCAGGAACGTGTCCAGCGTCGCGACGTTGAACATCCGCGGCATCATGTGAATCTTCTCGACACCCACGCCATGCTCGCCGGTAATGGTCCCGCCGATCTCCACGCAGTAGCCCAGCACCGCCTCGGCCGCCCGCATCGCCTGCTGCACCTGCTTCGGATCATCCTCGTCGAAGAAGAAAATCGGATGCACGTTGCCGTCGCCGGCATGAAAGACGTTGCTGATCTCGAGGCCGTGTTCCTGGGCGATGGCGGTGATGCGTTCGACCGCCTGCGGCAGCAGCGAGCGCGGCACGCAGGCATCCTGCGTGAAGTAGGCCACGTGCATTCGTCCGATTGCCCCGAAGGCGCGCTTGCGGGCGCTCCACAGTTCCGCTCGCCGCTTGGCATCCGAGCAGTGGCGCACGTCGCGGGCGCGGTTGCGGCCGGCGATGCCGATGATCTGCTGCAACTGCTCGTCGAGCACCTGCTCCACGCCGTCGATCTCGATCAGCAGCAGTGCCTGTGCGTCGGTGGGAAAGCCGTAGTGGAAGGCCTCCTCAACGACGCGGATCATCCGCCCGTCCATCATCTCCATCGACGTGGGCAGAATCCCCGAGGCGATGACGTCGGTGACGGTCTGGCACGCATCAAAGGTCGAGGCGAACACGCCGTACACCGTGCGGAAGTGCTGCGGTCGGGCGGTGAGCCGGCACCACAGGCGCGTGATGATTCCCAGGGTGCCCTCGCTGCCGCACAGCAGGCCGGGCAGGTCGGGGCCGATGCCGTCGTGCAGTCCAGCGCGGGTGCGCACGATGTCCCCGTCGGGCAGCACCATTTCCAGGCCGAGGATATGATTGCTGGTCACGCCGTGCTTGAGCGTGTTGACACCGCCGGCATTCGTGGCAGCGTTGCCGCCGATCGTCGAAGCGCGCTGGCTGGACGGGTCGGGCGAGAAATACAGCACGCCCGCGGAAGTTCCGCTGGCCGGATTTGTTCCGTTCTGCCGCGCCCGCTCCGCGCAGGCGCGGGCCACCTCCTCGGAGAGCGTGGTGTTCAGCACGCCCGCCTGCACGACCGCGACACGGTTGTCCAGGTCGATCGACTCGATCCGTGTCATGCGGACCGTCGAGATCAGCACCCCGCCGCCGAACGCCACGGCCCCGCCTGCCAGCCCCGTGCCGCTGCCCCGCGGCACCATCGGGATCCCATGCTGCGCCAGCACGCGGACGCACGCCGCCACCTGGTGCGTGTCGGCTGGGAAGACCACCGCGGCCGGCACACCCCGCGCCACGGTGAAGCCGTCGCACTCATAGACCAGCAGTTCATCGCGGTCGGTCAGCAAGGCATCAGGACCGACAATGCGGCCCAGGGCGTCGAGAGCGGCTTGGGTAACGGGTGCGGCGGGCGCGGCAGGTGAGGCGGGCATCGTCAGCGCATGGTAGAGACGCGGCCGCCCGAAGAAAAGCAGCAGGGGCACAGTCGGGCACGGTGGGGGGCGGCTACCAGTTCTGCTCGTAATGGCGATGGCGGCGGGTCGTCTGGTGCAGGTAATCGCGCACCCGGCCGTTGGAGGTCGATTGGCGGTCATACGTCCAGATATAGACGCGATCGACCACTTCGGAGCGCTGGCCGCGCGGGACGATGGGGCCGTAGTCATTGCGGTCGTAGTACCAGGGCGCGGCGGGATCGCCGGCGTAGGAGCCGGGGTAAGCGGGGGCAACGGCCGCCAGCAGCGACGCGGGCCTGTCGGCCACAGGGGCAATCGGGCGCTTGTCCACAATCGCCGGCCGGCCACAGCCAGGCAGCGGCAGCAGCAGGGCGGTCAACAGCAGGCATCCAACTCCAAAGCGAGCAGCGCGCATGGCAATACCCTCCACTCCAAGGGTATGCGAACGTCTTGCCTGCCAATGTTAAGACAGCCCACGGGGCGGATAAGAACCATAAGCCATGTAATTATCTACGCTTACTAACGCCGTGCCTTGCGCGGTCACAGTGGGGACCGATTACGGCCTGGGGGCGGATGTTCACCGTCCGCATCACGGCCGTGGCGTTGGAGTTATGCACATCCACGGGCATCGGACCGGTACCCGTTGAAGGCCGCACCCCCACGCTGTTATTTTGTTCGCACACGTTCTGACCACCACTCATCTCACCATGGAAGGAAACACACGCATGACCATCAAGCCTCTGATCAGTGAGTTTGTGGGAACGTTCACCCTCGCGTTTGCGGGCATTGCCGCCATTGCCGTGACGCAAGGCAGCAACCTGGTGGCCATTGCCCTGGCGCATGGCCTGGCGATTGCCGTGATGATCGCGGCCGTGGGGGCCATCAGCGGCGGCCACCTCAACCCTGCCGTGAGCATCGGCGCCCTGGTCGGCGGCAAGATCGGCATCGTGACGTTCGTCGGGTATGTGATCGCCCAGTGTCTGGGCGCGATCGCGGCCGCAGCCCTGCTGTGCGTCGCTCTGCCCGGCGACATGCTCAGCCTGGTGAACACCGGAACTCCGTTGCTGGCCACCGGCGTGACCATCACCCAGGGCCTGATTCTCGAGGCCGTGGCCACCTTTTTCCTGGTCTTTGTGGTTTACGGGGCCGCCATCGACAAGCGCGGCGCCCAGCCGGCCGCCCTGTTCATCGGCCTGACGGTGACGCTGGGCATCCTGGCGATCGGCCCGATGACCGGTGGAGCGCTCAATCCCGCCCGCCACCTCGGCTCCGCGGTGATCGGCGGACATTACGCCAACCTCTGGCTCTACTGGGCGGCCCCTCTGGGCGGCGGCATCATTGCCGGCCTGCTGTACCACAACGTGCTCGAATCACGGGCCTGAGCCACTTGACATGACAGTCATCTTGCCCGGAAGCACCACGTGAAAACGTGGTGCTTTGCTTGTGCCTTGCCGTGAGTGCATATACGAAGTCCCAGCACCACCTTTCCATGCGGTGCTTCCGGTTCATGGGCATGCACAGGCGCGCCTACTGCGATGTGTCGGGGGAGGTGTCCTGCCGCATCGCCCGCAGCTTTTGGGCCGCCAGTTCGCTGCGGTTGATCGGCGTGTCACGCGGGAAGTCGAACGACAGCTTCACTTTGTCGCCGTGGATCTCGACCACGCGGATGGTCCCCAGCGGGTTGCGCGGGTCGCCGATGATGACTTCCTCGCCGATCTTGCGTGTCAACGCCAGCATGGGCGGCCGCTCCTTGCGCCGTGGGTGACGATCCGTGTCGGTGGCCGGCAACGCTGTGCCTCGGGGTGCCGTGCCCCGCGATGTACGCTCTCAGGCGCTGATCACGGTTCAAATCGGTTGCCGGCGACGCGGGGCTCGACGATTCCTTGCCGATAAATGGCCGCGCGACTTTTCGGACGCGTCAACCGCTCACAGAGGTGGGACGAATGCAGCGCCTATGCTCCAACCTGCTCGACGGCCGTGACTTCCGGCACCAGAGCCCGCACGTTGTTCTCAATGCCCATACGCAGCGTCATGCTGCTCGATGGGCAGCCGACGCAGGCGCCATGGAGCCGCACGCGCACCACACCCTCCGTCGTGACCTCGACCAGCTCCAGATCCCCGCCGTCAGCCTGCACGGCCGGGCGTATGCGGTTGATAACGCCAGCCACTCGGTCGAATAGACCCGTCGTGCCCGTTGTCGATGTCATGTCGGCAGGGTTGCTCATAAAGCACGCCGTCCGGCTAGGGTTGCGACCAGACCCGCAATGCGGGGCAGGCCTAGCGAGAATTACCATATGATACGTCCGTTGATCGGGTTCGGCCACCGGGGCGGTGGTCCGGTCGCGGTTATGCACGATCCGGCCCGCCAAGCCACGAACGTTTGACTTGGCTTTGAGGCGGTTTTATTCTCGATCAGCTTGCGGGCCTCTTTGGCCCGGGTTGGGCGGCGGCTGTGTAGGTCAGGTTTGGGGACACCGCCGCGGATGTCGCCACCCTAGCTCAGTTGGTAGAGCACACCCTTGGTAAGGGTGAGGTCGTGGGTTCAAGTCCCATGGGTGGCTCTTGGCTCGGCCTTCCGTAGAGCGTCTGGCAGAAAGCGGGAGGT
Source organism: uncultured Phycisphaeraceae bacterium (assembly GCA_964622625.1). Lineage (GTDB taxonomy): Bacteria > Planctomycetota > Phycisphaerae > Phycisphaerales > Phycisphaeraceae > CAZCWM01. Next base: position 93,904 of record CAZUUQ010000001.1, read on the forward strand.
CGGCCGGTTTGAATGCTGCGGCGCGTTGGGCTAAACTGCCCGGCTTGCCGTTCGCAAGATCGGCGTATCCGGTCCGCGGTCGCACCAAGCCGGTTGGGCGACCCCGGTTGCGTCAACGAAAACGGTGAACCCAGGGAACCGCAAGAGGCAATAGCATTCTCGTCCTGAGCCTGCTCCACCGGCGGAGCAACAAGCCTCAGGGCACGGAGGTTGGCATCCGATGGCGAAAGGTGTCTTTGAACGTACCAAGCCCCACGTGAACGTCGGCACGATCGGCCACGTGGACCATGGCAAGACGACGCTGACCGCGGCAATCACCGCCGTACAGGCTGCCAAGGGCCTGGCGACGTTTCGCGGTTATGACGACGTGGCCAAGGCCTCGGAATCCGACGGCCGCCGTGACCCCACCAAGATTCTGACCATCGCCACCTCGCACGTGGAATACGAGTCCGACAAGCGGCACTACGCCCACGTCGACTGCCCCGGTCACGCCGACTACGTCAAGAACATGATCACCGGCGCCGCCCAGATGGACGGCGCCATCCTGGTCGTGTCCGCGGCCGACGGCCCGATGCCCCAGACACGCGAGCACGTGCTGCTGGCCCGCCAGGTGAACGTGCCCAAGCTCGTGGTCTTCCTCAACAAGGTCGACCTGGTCGACGACGCCGAGCTGCTGGATCTGGTCGAGTTGGAGGTCCAGGAGCTGCTGGCCAAGTACGACTTCGAGGATGAGACGCCGATCATCCGCGGCGCGGCCTTCCCGGCCCTGCAGAACCCCAAGGACGCTGACAAGGCCAAGTGCATCCAGGAACTGATGGACGCCCTTGACGCATGGGTTCCCCTGCCCGAGCGCGAGGTTGACAAGCCGTTCCTCATGGCCATCGAGGATGTCTTCTCCATCAAGGGCCGCGGCACGGTGACCACCGGGCGCATCGAGCGCGGCGTGATCAAGGTCGGCGACGCGGCCGAACTGGTCGGCCTGCGCGACACGCAGAAGACCACCGTCACCGGCGTGGAAATGTTCAACAAGACGCTCGACCAGGGTCAGGCCGGCGACAACGTCGGCTGCCTGCTGCGAGGCATTGAAAAGGACAACGTCGAGCGCGGCCAGGTGCTGGCCAAGCCCGGGTCGATCACCCCGCACCACACCTTCGAGGGTGAGGTATACGTTCTTACCAAGGAAGAGGGCGGCCGCCACAGTCCGTTCTTCTCCGGCTACAAGCCGCAGTTCTACTTCCGTACCACCGACGTGACCGGATCGATCGAACTGCTCGGCGGGGCCGAGATGTGCATGCCTGGCGACAACATCACCATCAAGGTGCAGCTCGGCAAGCCCATTGCGATGGAAGAGCAGGTGCGCTTCGCCGTGCGTGAAGGCGGCCGCACCGTCGGCGCGGGCGTCGTGACCAAGATCATTGAGTAACGCCGATCCGCGGCGACGGCCTGCCCGTATAGACATAGCCCCCGGTGCCTGCGGGGGATTTCGTCCCCGCCGGGGAATGGGCAGTCCGTCTGGGGATCGACAAGGGCCCTTGCAGCAACCGGCCGCCGACGGTCGAAGGAACATGCGTCATGGCCAAGAAAAAGGCCGAAGCCGTTGAATACGTCTGGCTCCAGTGCAGTGAGACCGGCGATCTGAATTACCGCACGCCGGTCAATACCCGCGGCGGTATCGCCGACAAGCTCAAGCAGGGCCTGCGCAAATACAGCCCGCGCCTGCGCAAGCACACGCTGCACAAGATCAAGAGAAAGTGAGAACACAGATTCTCGATTGCCGATTGCCAGCGGGCGATTGGAGTGGCCGACACCATCGGCAATCGAAGATCGACAATCGGCAATCTCGCTACGCCAGTAGCTCAATCGGTAGAGCAGCCGTCTCCAAAGCGGCAGGTTGGGGGTTCGAGTCCCTCCTGGCGTGTTGAACCGTGTGCCTGACACGGTCGCGACGGCCCGGAGCGGCATAGGGGCCAGAACGAGACGGGCCGGTTCGAGAAGATGGATCTGAAGGGAGACCACACGCGTGGCCTTGAGCATCTACAAGCCCGGACAGGGCAAATGGACGCGGCTGCTGACCGCCGCCGGTATTGGGATCATCGTCTTCACCGCCGCCTTCTGGGTTGGCGGCGAGATGGATGCCATCCCTGATGAGGCCAGCCGCGAACTCTGGAAAACCGTGATGTTCGCCCTCGTCATGCTCGGCGGGGGAGCAATGACCTACTGGGCGCTCAACAGGCCGCGCATCGCGGATTTCATGATCGCCACCGAAACCGAAATGAAAAAGGTCAACTGGCCCAGCCGCCGCGACATCGTCGGCTCGACATGGGTCGTGATTCTCGGCACGCTGCTGATGGCGGTGTTCCTGTTTCTGGTGGACCTGGGTTTTACCTGGTGTTTCCAGCGGATCGGCATCATCGGCTGAAAGTCGGAGGGGGCAGGGGTGAGCGCGACCTTCGCCCACTCGGCTTACCCGCGCACCGTACAGGCAATCTGCGGCAGCTGCGCCGCCGCCCGTTGCCGCGGCTGCGTCCGCTAAGATAGACAAGCATTCCGTCGTCGCGGTGGCCGATCCGCCGCGACGGCCTTGTTCGACTCGCCCCCGTTGGACACGACCCCTGTTGCCGCGTTGAAGGATGGTTAGCCAAATGGTTGAGCAGGATCTGAGCGACAAGGCCGACGCCGCCGAGCAGGCTTCCGACCCCGGCCGGCAGATCGCCCCCGAGACCGGTCAGGACCAGACGCCTGCCGAGGAACCGATGGTCACGCCCGGCATGAACTGGTTCGTCTTGCGCGTGGCCTCTAATAAGGAGGATTCCGTCCGCGAAACCCTCCTGCGAAAGATCAAGATCGAGGGCCTCACGCATCTGGTCAACCGCATTCTTGTGCCTACCGAGAAGACCAAGACCATCAAGGCCGGCAAACAGAAGATCACCGAGAAGAAGCTCTACCCCGGCTACGTGTTCGTGGAGATGAAGCTCGAGGACGACGGCCGCATTCCCCAGGATGTGTTCTTCCTCATCAAGGAGACCACGGGTGTGGGCGATTTCATCGGCACCGCGGGCCGGCCCAGCCCGATGAGCACCCCGGAAATCGAGAAAATGCTCGAAGCCTCCAAGGCTCCCGAGGAAGCCCCGACCCTCAAGATGGACTTCCAGAAGGGCGACCCCATCCGCATCAAGGAAGGCCCGTTCGAGAACATGGAGGGGGCTGTGGACGAACTGCTGCCAGACCAGGGCAAGGTCCGCGTGACGGTCATGATCTTCGGCCGGGCCACCCCCATCGAGCTGGAATACTGGCTTATCGAGAAGGCCGACCAGGGCTGAGCCGCCCGCCCGGCCCGTCCCACCACCTTGTTTGTGCCGTGCCCGCCCGCTCCCGGTGCAGAACCGGTGGCGATGTGCCGATAAGTACCATTGACGAGCATGCCCCGGACCCCGACCGCCGGCCTACCCATGGCCAGGAGCGGACGACATGACCACGGGAATCCCCCTTAATGCCGGCACCAGTGCCAATGCCGGCGTGGCTCAGACGGCCCACAACGCCCAGCAACTGGCCCGCCAGCGCGATCGTCGTAAGGCTGACGAAGCCAAGGACGCCGCCCGCCTCAAGAAACTCTTCGAATTGCGTCTTGCCGCTCCCGAGGAAGTCGAGCACGAGCAGCCGGCCGCAGCGCTGCACGTCGACGGGCGCGTGCCCCAGCAGCAGCATCAACAGCCGATCGACAAGCTCGACGTCCATCACAGGCCGGCCGAGCCAACGCAGGAGCAGGTCCGCAAGCGCGATGCCGCCCCAACGGCCCCGCCAGCGGATGACCGGGGAGGCCTCTACCGCCACCTCGACCTCACCGCATAGATGCGATCGGCCAAGCCATATCCTCGCGCCGTGAAGGCGCGAATTCCGCAAACGGATACAAACCCGCTGACCCGACGCCGTCACCCACGGCGTTACAATCACCCCATGATGTGGACCGCCCTCATCGTCGTCTGTTCGCTGCTGCTGCTGGCCCTGCTCGCACTGGTCTGGTTGTACGTCGACCGTCGCAACCTCGCCGCCGAGGCTGTGCGTCTACGCGCTCAGCTTGAGCAGAGCCAGACTGCCGTCGCTACGCGCGATACCGAAAACCGCCAGCTCGGCCAGGACATCGCCGCCCTGCGCGAACAGATTCGTGGTGACGAACGTCTGCACAAAGAACTCGAAGAGCGGTTCAAGTCACTGGCCGCCGACGTGCTCAGGGCCTCGAAGGACGACCTGCTGCAACTGGCCACCGAGCGTTTCAAGGGCGAACAGGCCGAGGCAGGCAAACTCCTTGAAGCCCGCAAGAAGGAGGTTGAAGCCCTGGTCAAGCCGATCGACCAGACGCTCAAGGGTTTCGGGGACTGGCTGCGGCAGATGGAGAAGGATCGCGAAGGCGCCTATCACGGTCTTCGGCAGATAGTCACATCAATGCACGAGGGCCAGCAGCAGCTTCGCGACGAGACCGGCCGTCTGGTGCGGGCCCTGCGCCGCCCCGAGAGCCGCGGCCGCTGGGGCGAACTGCAGCTTCGCCGCGTCGTCGAGCTGGCCGGCATGGCCGCTCACGTGGATTTTCAGGAGCAGGTTTCTTTCGACGGCATCGATGGCCGCCTCCGCCCCGACATGGTCGTGCGCCTGCCCAACCACCGCCGCATCGTCATTGACGCCAAGGCCGTCATGGACGCCTACCTTGATGCCATCGAGGCCGAGGACGAGCAGACCCGTGCCGGATGTCTTGATCGCCACGTCAAGCAGATCGAGGCGCGCGTGCGTGACCTGGCCGCTAAGTCCTACTTCGAGCAGGTTGGCGCGCCTGATTTTGTCGTGCTCTTTCTGCCCGGCGAGGCGTTTCTCTATGCGGCCGTGCAGATCAAGGCCGACCTTATGGAGGTCGCCATCGCCCAGGGAGTGGTCATTGCCACGCCCTGCACGCTCGTGTCGCTGCTCAAGGCCGTCGCCCTCGGCTGGCGCGAGGAACAGATCGCCGAGAATGCGCGCAGGATCAGCGATCTTGGCCGCGAATTGCACAGCCGTTTGGGCACCGCCTTCGGCCACCTCGCGTTGTTGGGCAAAGGTCTGGAGCGCACCATCGATGCCTATAACAGGCTTGTCGGCTCGGTTGACCGCCAGCTCGTTCCAGCCGCCCGGCGCTTCGAGGAACTGGGCGTCCAGTCCAACAAAGAATTGCCCGACGCCATCGGACCAGTTGAGGTCGTACCCCGCGAGTCATCTCTGATGGCCGACCCCGTCGCCCCGACTACCTCGGCCGCGCCGCCCCCCTCGTCGATCTAGCGGGCGGGCCTCCCCGCCGCGGCTGTCTCGCCGCTGCCTCCAAGCCGAGCCCTTCAGGGCCGGATCATTTCCCCAATCACAGCTTTCGCGGCAGCGCCTTGTCCACCTCCGGGAAGTACCGCCGAATTACCGAGCAGTCGAAGCGGCCCAGAATCATCGCGGCCGGCTCACGCTCAAGCAGAAAAGCAAACGCCGCTTCGACCACGCGCTCCGGCGCCACCCGTCCATGCGACCACAGGTCGTAGTCGGCCCACGACAGCGTCACCTTGTAGGCGTGCCGCGTCCCTTTCTGCTGCACGCTCACGTCGTAGGTCCAGTGGTTGTCGCCCTCCACCTCGCGCTCGACCGTGACTTTGCCATTGTCGTCCATGGTCGCCATCCATCCGTGTGCGTGCAGTCGTGGATATTATAATAGGCAGGAGAAGCCGCCCCATGACCTTCGTCCTCGAAACCATCCGCCTGGGCCTGACCAACCTGCGCCTGCACAAGATGCGGTCGCTGCTGACCATGCTCGGCATCATCTTCGCCGTCGTGGCGGTGATTGTCATGGTCGCCATCGGCGAAGGCAACAAGCGCAAGGCTCTCGCCGAGATCCGTGCCTTGGGTGCAGAGAATATCATCCTCCGCTCGGTGAAGCCCGCCGAAGCTCCCGGCACACAACAGAGCGACTCCGGCGGCTTTGCCCGCATGTATGGCCTCAAGCGACTCGACCTGGCGCGTATCGAGAAAACCGTCGCCCCCCTGCGGGCCATCGTCCCCTTCAAGAACGTCAGCACCCGCGTCGTACGCGGCGCCCTGCAGGCTCCCGCGCAAGCTTACGGCACGCTGCCGCTGCTGGCCCGCATCAGCGACCTGCGCATCGCCCGCGGCCGCTTCCTTTCCGACCTCGACCAGCAGTCGGGTGCCGGCGTGGCCGTCCTGGGCGCGACCGTTGCACAGCAGTTATTTCCCCTCAGCGATCCGCTTGACCAGACCGTCCACATTGAGGAACTGGCCTTCCGCGTCATCGGCGTCCTGGCCCCGCTCGGTGGCGACGGCAGCCGCGGCGCCAGCCTCGTGGGCCGCGACCTCGATCGCGATGTCTATCTTCCGCTCTCCACCGCCCAGAACCGCTTCGGCGACATGGTGGTTCGCCGCAGCCAGGGAAGCCGTGAGGCTGAAGAGGTCGAGCTGCATGAACTGATCGTCCAGGTCGACGGCCAGGAGCACGTGCCCGCCGTCGCCGAGCAGATTCGCCGCGTCATCGATCTCGACGCCTCACGTGAGGACGTCTCCACCGTCGTGCCCCTCGAACTGCTGCGCCAGGCCGAACGCACACAACGCAACTTCAATTACCTCATGATCGCCATCGCGGGCATCAGCCTCGTGGTCGGCGGCATCGGCATCATGAACATCATGCTGGCGACGGTGACGGAGCGGACACGGGAGATCGGTATCCGTCGGGCGGTGGGGGCGCAGCGCCGGCACATCATCGCGCAGTTTCTCGTTGAGACGACGGTGCTGTCGATCTGCGGCGGGCTGCTGGGCGTGGCCTTGGGTTCGGCCGCGATCCCCGCCTTTGAGCTGGCGCGCCGCACGTTTCCCAGTTTCATGGCCGAGATCGCCCAGCCCAGTCTCACGCTCTGGTCCGTGCTGCTGAGCTTCGCCGTCGCCGCGGCCACGGGGATTGTGTTCGGCCTGTACCCGGCCATTCAGGCGTCGAAGCAGGATCCGATCGTCGCCCTGCGGCACGATTGACCGGCCGCGGGTATCAGACGGGCTGCTCCAACAGGTCGGTCTCGATGACCTTGCCACGGGCGTCGATTTTCAGCGTTTTGATCTCGAACGCCCCCAGCGTCACGCGCCGCCTGCGCAATCCGATCGCCGCCACGCTCAGGTCCGTTGTCACTTTCCGGTCCGACGGATTGAACAGCCGCGCCACGTAACCTCCGCCGCGTTCCGACGGTTTGAACGCCGCCACCTGCACCTGCTCGTTGCTCACCACCGGCCCCGGCTTCGGCCGCCGCCCGCCTCCCGACGGGAAGAAGCACAAACCCGTCGGTTCCTGGTTGAGCAGGCGTGATTCGCGGTCCACAGCCGCGAGGCGCTGGCGCAGCGGACCGGCGTTGATGGCAAAGCGGAAGATGCGTTCGCCCTGGTCGATGCGAGGCAGGAAGCGATCGGTGGGTGTCAGCGGGCGAGCCATGATCGGATGCACGCAGTAGCCGGCTGAACGCAGCAGCGACGGCCGCAGCGCCGCGTCGCGCAGATCGCAGCCATAGGTGCCATCGTTGACCAGACTCACCGCCAGGTCGGCTTTGCGGCTCGTGGCCGCCACCCAGTGCTGCGCCACCGCTTCCGTGCCGTCAGTCGGCAGCTCATGCCGCCCATAGCACGTCTGTCCCACAAAAGCCGCGTCCTTCGTCATCGCCTTGGCCAAAGGCATCGCCATTTTCAGCAGGCGATTCTTCTCCTGCCAGAAAACGCGCACGATCACGCCGACTTCGGTGCCGTGCCGCGGCAACAGGTATTGCTGGCAGATCGCCGATTGCCCGTATTTCATGAGCACTTCAACCACCGCCCGCACGTCGCCGTCCTCGATGACGTGCACAGCCGGTAGCGGCTGCTCTTCGAGACCGGCGAACCGGCCGGCCTCGGCGGCGGACATGAGCGTGAAGCGTCCCTCGGCGGGTCCGTAGGCGCTGACGTCCATGCGCCAGGGGTCGGGGTTGTCCTTGACCACCAGCGGCACCATCGCGCCCTTGGCCAGGGCGTCCTTGCCGTTGACGCGGTAGCGATCGATCAGACCGGTCCGCGTGTTGATCACCACTTCCAGCCCGTCGCCGTTGCGGAAGCGAATCG
>CAZUUQ010000002.1:0-26060 GCA_964622625.1 uncultured Phycisphaeraceae bacterium
CGAGTTCTTCAGATCGAAGATGAGCTGCGCGAGGTCCTCGATCGAATAGATGTCGTGGTGCGGCGGCGGCGAGATCAGCCCGACGCCCGGCGTCGAGTGACGCGTCCGGGCGATGATCTGGTCCACCTTGTGGCCCGGAAGCTCGCCGCCTTCGCCCGGCTTGGCGCCCTGGGCGATCTTGATCTGAAGCTCGTCGGCGTTGGTCAGGTACCAGCTCGTGACGCCGAAGCGGCCCGACGCCACCTGCTTGATGGCCGAGCGCTTCGAGTCGCCGTTGGGCAGCGGGACGAACCGCTGCGGATCCTCACCGCCCTCGCCGGTGTTGCTCTTGCCGCCCAGGCGGTTCATCGCGATCGCCAGCGTCTCGTGCGCCTCGGCCGAGATCGACCCGAAGCTCATCGCGCCCGTGCAGAACCGCCGCACGATGTCTTTCGCCGGCTCGACCTCCTCCAGCGGAACGGCGTTGCCGGGCTTGAACTTCATCAGCCCGCGCAGCGTGCACCGCCCGCGGTTGTCCGCGTCGCTCAGCTTGATGAACTGCTCGAAGGCCTCGCGGCTGTTGGTCCGCGCCGCCACCTGGAGCTGCGCGATCGACACCGGGTTGTGCATATGCTTCTCGCCGTCGGTCCGCCAGTGGAACTGTCCGTCGTTGGGCAGCACCGGCAGCGTGACCGTCGCGCGATCGGGGTATCCCAGCTCGTGCCGCCGCAGCGCCTCGGCCGCCAGCACGTCGAAGCCCACGCCCTTGATGCGGCTGGCGGTGCCGACGAAGCAGCGGTCGATGACCTCCCCGTTCAGCCCCACCGCCTCGAAAATCTGCGCGCCCTTGTAGCTGGCCAGCGTCGAGATGCCCATCTTGGCCATCACCTTGAGCATGCCCTTGGCCACAGCCTTGCGGTAGGCCGCTGCGATCTTCTCATCGTCCCAGTCGGCCCCGAGGATGCCGTCGCGCTTCGCCTGCCACAGCGCCTCGAAGGCGCAGTAGGGATTGATCGCGTCGGCTCCGTAGCCCACCAGCAGACAGTGATGATGCACCTCGCGGGCCTCGCCGGTCTCGACCACGATGCCCACCTGCGTACGCTTGGCGTTGCGCACCAGGTGATGATGCACCGCCCCGACCGCCAGCAGCGTCGGTATGGCCACGCGAACGTCGCTCATGGCCCTGTCCGACAGCACCACCAGGCTGTAGCCGTCGGTGATCGCCTTCTCCGCCTCCAGACAGATGCGGTGCAGCGCCACCGCCAGCGATTCGCCGCCTGCAGCGCGGTCGAAGGTGATGTCGATGGTCCTGCTCTTCCAGCCGCGATGGTTGATTTCGCGGATCGACGCGAGCTGCTCGTTGGTCAGGATCGGGTGCGGCACCCGCAGGCGGGCGCACTGCGGCTCGGTCGTCTCCAGGATATTGCCCTCGGGCCCGATGTAGCACTCCAGGCTCATGATGATCTCCTCGCGGATCGAATCGATCGCGGGGTTGGTCACCTGGGCGAAGAGCTGTTTGAAGTAGTCGTACACCAGCCGCGGCTTGTCCGACAGCACCGCCAGGGCCGCGTCGTTGCCCATCGAGCCGATCGGATCCTTGCGCGTATGCACCATCGGCAGGAGCATGAATTGCATCGTCTCGGTCGTGTAGCCGAACGCACGCAGCCGCGCCAACAGCGTATCGGGGTCGAACAGCCCGACGTGCCGGGCCGGCGGCAGTTCCGCCAGCTCCACCCGTTGCCGGCCAAGCCAGTCGGCATACGGCCGCCGGGTGGCGATGTCATGCTTCACTTCCGCGTCGTCGATGATCCGGCCCTGCTCGAAATCGACCAGGAACATGCGCCCCGGCTGCAGGCGACCCTTGCTCTTGACGCGGCTCGGCTCCACCGGCAGCACGCCCACCTCGCTGGCCATGATCACCAGGTCGTCGTGCGTCACGTAATAGCGGCTCGGACGCAGACCGTTGCGGTCCAGCACCGCGCCGATGTAGCGGCCGTCGGTGAACGCCACCGAAGCCGGCCCGTCCCACGGCTCCATCAGGCACGAGTGATATTCGTAGAACGCCTGCTTGACCGGCGGCATGGATTCGTGGTTCTCCCACGCCTCCGGAATCATCATCATCACCACTTCGGGCAGGCTGCGGCCGCCAAGAAGCAGCAGCTCCATCACGTTGTCGAAGATCCCCGAATCGCTCGTCTCCGGGTCAATGATCGGCAGCAACCGCTTGAACTCCTCGCCGAACGCGCCCGAACGCATCAACCCCTCCCGGGCCCGCATCCAGTTGATGTTGCCGCGCAGCGTGTTGATCTCGCCGTTGTGGCTCATGAAACGCATCGGCTGCGAACGGCTCCAGCTCGGGAACGTGTTGGTGCTGAAGCGCGAGTGCACCATCGCCAGGTGCGACACGAAAGAAGGATCGCGCAGATCGGGGTAATACAGCGGAACCTGCGGCGCGGTGAGCTGACCCTTGTACACGATCACCCGGCTCGACAGGCTGCACATGTAGTACCGGCTCAGCAGGTCGAAGCTGAAGGCGCGGATCGCGTGGTAGGCCTGCTTGCGGATCAGATAAAGCTGGCGGCAGAAGGCCGAGCGATCCACGCCCTCGGCCGCGCCGATGAAAATCTGCTCGACCACCGGCTCGGTCGCCCGCGCCGACGGGCCGATGTCCGCCGCGGCCGCGTCCGTGGGAACCCGCCGCCAGCCCAGCAGCCGCTGCCCCTGCACCTGCACATACCGCTCCAGCATCCCCTTGCACGACGCCCGCTCCTGCGGGTCGCGCGGCAGGAACACGAACCCCACGCCGTAGTGGCCCGGCTCCGGCAGCTCGACGTGCAGTTCCTCGCGGGCAATGCGAGCGAACATGGCGTGCGGCAGGGCGGTCATGATGCCTGCGCCGTCGCCGGTGTTCGCCTCGCAGCCGCACGCGCCGCGGTGATCCATGTGGTGCAGCATCACCAAGGCGTCGCGGACGATGTCGTGGCTGGCCTTGCCCTTGATGTGGGCCAGAAAGCCCACGCCGCACGAATCGTGCTCAAACGCCGGATCGTACAGCCCTCGCGTGCCCGGGAGGCGGTCGTGTCCCTGCGGAACCGGCGACAACGCGCGGTCGTCATGGTGCGGTGCAATAACGCTGCTCATCGTGCTTCTCCGACAGTCTGGACTCAGATGCCGCCTGCGGCCGACGCCGCCGCAGCGATCATGTCGCCGTGGGAACCTGTGTGCTTTAGCAGAAACTCGATCAGGGTCTGGGCCACCCGCGACAGGCCTCCGCTGCCGTTGCCCCGCCGGCGGATGATGCCCATCGGCCGGGCCAGCGGGGGATGCAGGTCGATCGCCGCCAGCGTCCCCGCAGCCACCTCGCGCAGCACCGTGCGCCGCGGCAGCAGGGCCACGTGATCGGTCACCTCGACAGCGCTCTTGATCGTGTCCACATTGTCGAACGTGCTGGCAATCCGCGGCCTGACGCCCTGATCCTTGAAGTACCGACGGATGTGCCGCGCCACCGGCAGTGCCGGTTCGAATGCAGCCATCGCCACGCCCTCCAGATCGCCCGCCCCGATCGGCTCGACTCCGTACTGCCGCGCCAGCGCGTGGCCCCCGCGCGTCACCACCACCATCTCCTCGTCACGCAGCGGTACCACCATCAAATCACGCGACTGGGCCGGGAACGACAGTATGCCCAGATCGGCCCGCCCGCTGCGTACCGACTGGTAGATCCGCTCGTGGTGGGCATACGCCACGTTCACGTGCACCTGTGGATACCGGGCCTCGAATCCCGCCCGCGCCTCGTTGAGCAGGTCGATGCCCGCCGAGTAAATCGCGATCACCGACACCTCACCGTTCAGTTCCGATTCCAGCGCCGCCAGTCGATGCTCCAGCCGGTCATAGCGATCGAGAATCTCGCGAACCTCGCGCACAAACAGCTGACCCGCAGCCGTCAGCGACAGCGGACGAACCGAGCGATCCAGCAGCGTCACGCCAAGCCGCTTTTCAAGCTGGCCAACCCGCTGGCTGGCTGCCGATTGCGTGATCCCGTGCTTCCGCGCGGCTTGACTGAAGCTGCGATGCCCGGCGACATCACAGAACAACCGAAGAGTCTGCATCGCACATGCAAGAGTAGCATTAGTGCGACTAATGTCAAGCGGCGACATAATAAGGCATACTTATATATGGATGATACGTGGAAATGTCGTAAGCTGGCTTTAAAAAGCGGCTTGCACGGTACACCCCGGCCAAAATCAACCCCATGGAGTCCAATAGGTACCATAAAGTCTGCATTCTGCCCGGCTCGGCTGGTGCCCATGCACAGCGGGTTTCCCCGTCTTCACTTATTGAGTCGTCGCTCCCACCCAACCAGCTCGCTCCACCACTGCTTTTCGCCGGCCGCCGCGCCACAAACCGATACCGCAATGACAGGCACACAGTCGCCGCACTCGTCGCACAACGGAGTCCGCCCCATCGTGTCCACCGACGCACGCCTGCCAACCATCGCCCACGTCCTGCACCGCATGCATGTGGCCGGCGCTGAAGTCCTCGCAGCCGCCCTCTGTCGCACCCTGCGCCATCGCTTCCGCTTCGTCGTGCTATGCCTCGATGACCTCGGCCCGCTGGGTCAGCAGCTCGCGGCCGAGGGTATCCCCGTCGAGTGCCTGCATCGCCGACCCGGCATCGACTGGCCACTTGCGCGTAGACTGCGCCAAGCCTGCCGCCAGCATCGCGTCGATCTGCTGCACGCTCACCAGTACACGCCCTTCTTCTACGCTGCCTGCTCGCGAACGCTTCTCGCCGGATTGCAGCGCCGCCGCGTGCCCCTCCTCTTCACCGAGCATGGCCGCCACTATCCCGACATCCGCAAACGTCGCCGCGTCCTGGCCAACCGGCTGCTCCTGTGCCGCGGCGACCGCGTCACAGCCGTGGGCGACTTCGTCAAGCAGGCCCTGATCACCAACGAAGGCATCGCCGCATCGCGCATCGACGTGATACACAACGGCATTGACCCCGACGCCTTCACGCACGCGTTGCCAGCCGCGCGACTCGCTGCCCGACAGCGCATCCGCGCCGACCTGCGCATCAGCCCCGATCAGCCCGTGCTGCTGCACGTCGCCCGCTTCCATCCCGTCAAGGACCACGCCACCTGCGTCTGCGCTTTCGCGCAGCTTCATGCCGCGATGCCCGATGCTGTCCTGCTGCTGGCCGGCGATGGCGAGCAACGCCAAGCCATCGAGCAACGCGCCGCCGACCTCGGCGTCAATCCGTCCATACGCTTCCTCGGCGTGCGCCACGACGTGGCCGACCTCATGGCCGCGGCCGACGCCTTCGTCCTCTCAAGCCTCAGTGAAGGTCTCTCCGTCACGCTGCTCGAAGCCATGGCCGCGGGCCTGCCCATCGCCGCCACCGACGTCGGCGGCAACGGCGAAGTCGTCGAGCACCACGTCACAGGCCTGCTCAGCCCCCGCGGCGATGCCCAACAACTGGCCCGCCACATGCTCCACCTGCTCCGCGACCCCGCCCTCGCACGGGCTATGGGACAGGCCGGCCGCGACCGCCTGCTGGCCCACTTCACCCAGCAGCGCATGCACGACGCCTACGCCGACCTGTACCAGCGGATGTTGTGATAGCTAAGCGACAGGCGGACAGATGACGGGACGGGCGCTGCCCCGTTGTGATTCAGCCGGGCTGTGCCGGGCCGCAACACGCACCGCCAGCACGCGCCTCGATCACGCACCTTTATAATGCACCCGCATTTTCACCTTGCCTCTGAGATCACACCATGTCCACCCCTGCCCCCACGCCGCCTGCCCAACCCAGCGCCCGCCGACGCATCGCCGCCTCCTCAAGCCTCTGGGAATGGTGCAAGCTCGCCGCTCCCACGCTCCTGCTGATCGCCGCCGCCTTCGCCGTCGCCTGGCAATTCGTCGAACCCGCCCCGCCGCGCACCGTCACCATCGCCACCGGGTCCGAGGCCGGCTCATACCATCAGGCCGCCCTGCAATACGTGCCCATCTTCGAACGTGCCGGCATCGAGCTGCGTCTGCGTCCCACCGCCGGCTCCATCGAAAACCTCCAGCTCCTCGCCGCGTCCGCCGCCGGCACAAGCGAGCCCGATGCCGCCATCGACCTGGCCATCATCCAGGGCGGAACCGCGCCCGACGATGCCGACGACCATGGCCTTGAAGCCGTCGCCGCCATCTATTACGAACCGCTCTGGATCATCCACCACGCCTCGCTCGATGCCGACGACTTACCCGATCTGCGCGGCCGGCGCATCGCCGTCGGACCCGAAGGCAGCGGCCTGCGCGCCCTCGCCCTGCAACTGCTGGCCGCCAACGCCATGCATGACGGCGACGAGGCCGCCACCACCCTGCTGCCGCTGGCCGGCGACACCGCCATCGCCGCCCTGCAGGCCGGTGAGATCGACGCCCTCATGCTCGTCACCGCGCCGGACAATCCCCGCCTCGGCGACCTGCTGGCCGAGCCGGGCCTTCGCCTCCTCAGTCTCCGCCGCGCCGAAGCCTACGCGCGACGCTTCCCCTTCCTCTCCCACGTCGTCGCCTATGAAGGCAGTCTCGACCTGGCCCGCAATCTGCCCGCCCACAACACCCACCTGGTCGCCCCCGCCGCCTATCTGGCCGCCCATCACGACACGCACCGGGCTGTGGTGCAACTGCTCGTGCAGTGCGCCAAGGACGCGCATGCCGCCAACGGCATGCTCGCGCCGCGCGGCACATTCCCAACCGATCAGTTCACCGACCTGCCCGTCAGCCGCGAAGCCCAGTACCACCTCACCCACGGCCCCAACTTCCTGCAGCGCCATCTGCCCTTCTGGCTCGCGTCGCTGATCTCACGCACGGTGATCCTGCTCGTGCCCCTGCTGTTCGTGCTCATCCCGCTGATCCGCATGCTCCCGCCGGTCTACCGCTGGCGCATCCGCTCACGCATCTACCGCTGGTACACCCAACTTCGTCGCATCGACGAGCACCTGCGCGACGCCGACCAGAAGCCCGACATCGCCGCCGCCCTGGCCGAGGACCGCGCCCGTATCAACCGCCTCGAACACGACATCGCCAGCGTCAAGGTCCCCCTGTCCTACATGGAGGAGTTCTACAACCTCCGCCTGCATCTGGCGTACATCCGCGGCCGCATCGAAGCCCACCAGCAGTTCGCGGCGGCACAGGATGCTGACCGAACGGCGCCTGCGGACCATCAAACCTGACGCCGCGGCCTGGTTTGCATCACGCCGACCGGCAGCGACCATGCCGATGCCCCATGTGGAGCCGGAGGCATGTCCGCCACCCCCATGACCCCGCGCCAGCGCTGGCTGGCCCTGTTCAACCGCCAGCAGACCGACCGCCTGGTCACCGACTTCTGGTCCACGCCCGAGGTGCTCGATCGCCTCAAACGTGAGTTGAATTGCGGCAGCGACGAAGCGCTCTGGCAGCGCCTGGACATCGACCGACCCCGCGCCTTCGGCCCGCGCTGCCGCCTGCGCCACCATCCCCATGATCCCCAGGCGGGCATCTGGGGTGTCCGCTCCACACGCATCAACTACGGCACCGGCTCCTACGGCGAGACGAGCTGGTCGCCACTGGCCGCCTGCGAAACCGTCGCCGACATCCACGCCTTCCGCTGGCCCAGCCCCGACGACTTCGAATACCAGCCCCTGGCCGACGCCCTCGCCCGCGATGACGGCTACCGCGTCCGCACCTGCGGAACCTACGAACCCTTCCTGCTCTACTGCTCGATGCGCGGCATGGAGCGGGCATTCGAAGACCTGATCCTCGCCCCCGACATCGCCGACGCCGCCCTCAGCCGCATCTTCGACTTCCACCACGAACATCTGCGCCGCTGCTTCGAGATCGCCCAGGGCCGCATCGACTACTTCTACCTCGCCGAAGACCTCGGCTCGCAGACCGGCCCGCTTATGAGCCTCGACATGTACCGCCGCTTCCTGCTGCCCAACCAGCGCGCCATGGCCGAACTCGCCCGCCGCCACGGCGTGCGCATCTTCTATCACACCGACGGGGCCGCCCGCATCTTCCTGCCCGACCTGATCGACGTGGTCGGCATCGACATCCTCAACCCCATCCAGTGGCGCTGCCCCGGCATGGACCGCGAAACCCTGGCCCGCGATTATGGCCACCGCGTCATCTTTCACGGGGCGGTCGATAACCAGCGGACGCTGCCCTTCGGCTCACCCGACGACGTGCGCGCCGAGGTCGCCGCCAACGTCGCGACCTTCACGGCCAAGGGCGGCCGCTACATCGGCGCTCCGTGCCACAACATCCAGCCCGTCACCCCCACCGCCAACATCCTCGCCCTTTACGAAGCCGCCGGCAGCATACGCATGTCATCGTGACCACGCGGGGTGTGCTCGATCACAACCACCGCTGCAGCCACGCCAGCACCTCGGCCCGCATCTCGGCCGTCTCCATGTGCAGCACCTCGTAGCGCAGCAGCTTCCACGCCTCGGCCGCGCCGGCCTGGGCGTAGACCTGTCGCAATTCCGCGTCGATGCGGTCCAGGCCCTGCGGCGGCGTCAGTCGGTCGTGATGGCCCGCCAGCGCCAGGTGCGGCCGCGGCGCGATCAGCGCGTTGATCTGCGCCGTCGTGAAATGCCTGAGCAGCGACGGCACGTAATAGTAAAAGTTGTGACCATCCAGATGCCGCGTGTCGATCAGGGCCTGAAAATCGGTCAGGCAGCAGATGTCCACACACACCTTCACACGCTCGTCCAGGGCCGCCAGCCACCACGCCATCGTCGAACCCATCGACAGGCCCATCGTGGCGATGCGCCCGCGGTCCACGTCGTCGCGGCCGCACAGGTAGTCCAGCGCCCGCACGCTGTCGTAGACCATCATGCCCCACAGCACCCGCCCCTGCCAGAGCATCAGCTTGAACCGGTCGTGCTCGCCCAAACCCTGACGCTCGCCGAAGCACCAGTGGTCGATGCACAGCACCGCCCAGCCCCGCGCCGTCAGCTCCACCGCGTAGGGCGGCGCGCCGCGCACCTCGCGATGCTCAATCAACTCGTCCTTGCCCAACTCATACCGCCCGCCGTGAAAGTGGTTGTAGAGCACCACCGGCAGACGGCCCGCGGCCCCGACGGGCTTCACGAAGTAAGCCGGCACGCTTTCAAGACCGTTGAGGTCCAGCACCAGGCGCTGCAGCTCGTAACCGTCCCGCTGCGTTCGGCCCAGTTCAAGCGCGCCGATCGGCCGATGACGTTCCGGCAAATCGCCCAGCAGGCCCCACAGTTCAGCCCGTCGCTCCGCCGCGTTCATGGTGACCTTCCCGTCTGCACCCCCGCGTGTCCGATCTGCCGCCGCGCGATCAGGATACAATCGCGGCCGTCACACACATTCTTCCGCAGGAGTTCGCCATGCTGTTGCTGTTTACCCTACGCACCCACCGCGTTCGCACGGCGCTGGGCCGCGCCCTCACGTGTTCTTGCATGCTGCTCATCTTCGCCCTCGCGGCCGCCGATGCCTCGGCCCGCGACATCCACGTCAACGTCGAAGTCGGCAGCGACGACAACCCCGGCACGGCCGAGGCTCCGCTGCGCACCGCCCAGGCGGCTGTGGATCAGGCGCAACCCGGCGACGTGATTCACCTACTGCCGCGCGGCGCAGTTTATCGCGAACGGATCGCCTTGATCGACAAGAAGGGTTTCACCATCGAGGGCAACGACTGCGTCGTCACGGGCGCCGATCCTCTGCCGTCCGATGCGGCCGCGTGGGAGCAGGTGGGTGAAGACCTGCACCGTATCCGACTCGACCGCACCCGCGACGACCGCCACCTGCTGGTCGTTGACGGCAAGGCCTTTTACTACGACCGCACCAAATTCAAAATCGGCCGCATCGAACAGATCGAAAAGGCTGAGGGCTTCGACGCCGCCCGCGCCGCGCTGCTCGCCCAGTACCCCGATCCGGCCGATCTGGAGCCCGGCCAGTTCGCCTGGGAGCCGATCGACCCGCAGTGCGGGTGGCTCTACGTCAAGGGGTCGCTCGGCAACCTCGAATGGGCCGTCCGCACCGACGGCATCTACACCTTCGGACACACGCACGACATCACCATCCGCAATCTGCACGCCCGGCACGTGCTCAACGACGGATTCAACATCCACGGCGACACGCAGAACCTGCGGCTGCGAAATGTCAGCGGCAACGAGTGTCTTGATAACGGCATCAGCCCGCATGCCGCCTGCTCGATGGACGTCGAGAACGGCGAATTCTTCGGAAACGGCCTGGCGGTGGGCCACGGACATCTGACGCGCACGCGCATGGTCCGCTGCACCATCGGCGACAGCGTGCACCAGGAGTACATGTCCGGCGGCGGCGAGCATCTGCTTGAGGACTCCACCGTCCGCGGCGAGGGCGAGATCGTGCACCTGGCCTACTGGAAGCCCAATCCGAACCTGCCCTACCTCATCAACGAAATCCGCTCGGCCGGCGTCGACCCCTTCGCCGAAGTCGAGCCGCAGTACGTCCTGCGCCGCTGCACCATCCAGGGCGTCGGCGATGAGCCGGCCCGCTTCATCGTCAAAAGCGGAGTGAACCTGACGATCGAAGGCTGCACCTTCACGAACATGGTCTTCGAGTTCGATCCCAACGCGAAGATCACGATCATCGACAGCACGAGCGACGGTGAGGCACTGACCGGGCCCTGAGCGTTCCTTCCCACCGCCATCGCCGCCGCACATGAAAGCCCAGGCATGGCCATGGCTGAGATTTCAGCGCACGTGTCACGGTTATTCGACCGCGAGCATGCGGGCCGCGGCGTCGCGGAGCAGTCGGTGGCATTCCTCGAGAGCCTGAGGGATGACGCGGACCTGGCCGATGACGGACATGAAGTTCGTGTCCCCTCCCCAGCGCGGCACGACGTGAACATGCAGGTGCCCGGGCAGGCCCGCTCCGGCGCAGCGTCCGAGATTCATGCCGATATTCATGCCTTGCGGGTTATAGGCGGTGCGAACGATCTTCTGTGCCAGGGCGACCAGCTCGATGAGGCCTGCCCGCTGGGCCGGCGAGAGGTCGGTCAGTTCGGCGGCATGACCACGCGGGGCGACGAGCAGATGGCCGGTGGTGTAGGGGAAGCGGTTGAGCAGGATCAGACCGCGATCCTCGCTGTGCAGCACGAGGTGCTCGGCCAGTTGCCGCGGCCCGTCGGCGCACCGGGGGTCGATGCCGGCTGCGTCGCAGAGGAAGCAGCCGCCGGCATCGGGTTGCGCGCCCTGTGCTTCGAGCTCTCTGATGTAAGCCATGCGCCAAGGCGCAAAGATCTGCTGCTCTGCCATGCCCGATAAGGTACCGTCGGCTGCGTTGTCGGGCCATTGTGCGCTATGCGCGTGTTGCTTCATGGCGCTAGTCGCGTATTTTCGGACGGCGCGGAACGACATCGCGGCGCGCAAAAGTCGTGCTGCTCCCATAAGATCGTGCGGCCCGGCTGGCGCGGTCCGCTTGAATCCGCCGCTGCGGCCAGCCGATGGTACATGATCGGGCTGCCGCGACGCCGCCCGGCTCACGACACGGGATCGGAACCGAGCCTATGAATCCCGATGAAGCGAACGTGGTGTGGATGCTGACGGCCGCAGTCTTCGCGCCGGTGGTCTGCGGCCTGGCGACGCTCCTGCTGCCGCGGCAGGCGATTGCGGCCCGTGTGGCTGTGGCCCTGGCCGGCCCGATCGCCGCCCTGACACTGCTGGGCTGCCATGTGGCGCAGCATGGCACGACCGCCGGGGCTGTAAGCCTGGCATGGATGCCCATGGTCCGGCTTGACCTGGCGTATCACCCCGACAACCTCGGGCTGTTCTTCGCGTTTCTGGTCAGTGGCATCGGCCTGGGCATCACGCTCTACGCCCGTGCTTACTTCGGGCCGGCCAAGGACGACCTGTACCGCTTCTTCCCCAGCCTGCACCTGTTCATGACGGCCATGATCGGCGTGGCCCTGGCTGACAACTTCATGCTCCTGCTGCTGTTCTGGGAGATGACCTCGATCAGTTCCTTCCTGCTCATCGGCTGGGAGCGCGACGATCCCTCGGCCGTGCGCAAGGCCATGCAGGCGTTCATCGTCACCGCGCTGGGCGGCCTGGCGATGATGGGCGGCCTGATTCTCATGGGCGTGCATACCGGGGCCTGGACCTTCAGCGCTCTGCTGCCGCTGGCTGAGCACGGCGAACTGGTGACAGGACCCGTGCTGACCTGGGCCTTCGTGCTGATCTTCATCGGCGCGGCTGCGAAAAGCGCGCAGTGGCCGTTGCACTTCTGGCTGCCCGGGGCGATGGCCGCCCCGACGCCGGTGTCGGCTTACCTGCACTCGGCCACAATGGTCAAGGCCGGCGTGTATCTGACCGGCCGCCTGTGGCCGCTGCTGGCGATCGCCGTGCCGCTGTGGCCGTCGCTGATCGTGCCCATCGGCACCCTGACGATGGTCTACGGCGCGTTCGTAGCCCTTCAGAAACATGATCTCAAGCAGATCTTCGCTTACACCACCGTCAGCCAGCTCGGCTTGCTGATGTGCATGTACGGCCTGGCGGCATTCGATTATGCCAGCGGTGGGAGCAGCGGCGGACACGCGGCTGAACATGCCGGCGAGATGGCCGGGGCACTGGCCGCCTCGGCCGCGTCGGCCATCCGCCCGCACGCCAACCTCATCTGGGATGTCACGCAGATTCTCAATCATGCGTTGTACAAAGCCCCTCTGTTCATCCTGGCCGGGGCCATCGGCCACGTCGCGTCGCGGCAACTGCCCGAGCTGCGCGGCCTGTTCTTCCGGGGGCGCAGCCAGCGCATCATGACCGTGGTAATTGTGCTGGCGGCCTATGCCATGGCGGCCGGCCCGCTGACCGTCAGCTTCACCGCCAAGGAGATGTTCTTCTACCAGATCGCCCACGCCCTGGAGAGTACGGGCAACGGCATGTTCTGGCTGCTCGCGGTCGCGGGTGTGGCCACGGGCATGTTCAATGTCGCGATCTTCCTGCGTCTTGCCGCCACGATGCTGCGCCGCGATCCGGCTGCAAGTCATGCGCATGATCGGGACGCGCACGGAAATGCCCACAGCCACGGCGACCACCATCACGAGACCGGCTTCTGGCCGGCGATGCTGTGGATCCCCGGGGCCGCGATCGTCGCGTTCCAGTTCATCGGCGGCACCATCCCCGGCGCGTGGGAGAAGCTGTTTGGCTGGCTGGAGGCCACGCCGTACTACTTCACGCACTTCCCGCTGGTCTGGGATGCGCACCTGGGTATGCCGCTCTACATGAGTCTGACCGCCTACGCTCTGGGCACGCTGCTGGCCGTGTCGCCGCTGCTGCGCCGCGTGTACAGCGACCCGCACGACCACCTGTACCCCGGCTTCTACACGCTGTGCACGCAGGGCGGAGGCAGGGTCTTTGAGATGGTGCAGCGTGGGCACGCGGGGTTCTACATCGGTGCCGTGTTCACGACGCTGGTGGGTCTGTTCGTCTGGGCCGTGTGGCACGACCCGCGGGTGATGGCATGGCCGGCGGGCGCAACCTTCGAGCCGCTGGGGCAACTGTTGCCCGGCTGGCTGCTCACGGGCGTGGTCTGCCTGGGCATGCTGCTGATGCCCATGGTGCGCGACCGGGCGGCCCGCGTGCTGGTGCTGGGCACAGTCGGCTTCAGCATCACGGGCGTTTATTACCTGTACAAAGCCCCGGACCTGGCGCTGACGCAACTGAGCATCGAGATCGTGTCGCTGATTCTCTTCCTGCTGGTGCTGAGCCTGCTGCCGAAATATGTGCCTGCCCGCCCGCGATGGATTGCGGCCCGCGGCCTGATCGCCGTAGCGGTGGGTCTGGTGATGTTCTGGCTGACGCTGATCAGCAGCGTCGGTCCGCAGCCGGCGATGCCGTATCGCGGCGCCGACGGCCGGCCGCTGGCCAATCTGGGCGAGTTCTTCCTGCGCAACAGCCACCACGGCAACGACACGGCCGCGTGGTCCAACGCCACGGGTGCGGGCGTGGTCGATCGCACCATGCACCACGTCCATGCCGATATGGATGCCGGTCGGCCGCTGCACGCGGGCGGTGGGGGCGACAACGTGGTCAACGTCATCCTGGTCGACGGGCGCGGCTTCGACACCATGGGTGAAATCACGGTGCTGGGGCTGGCGGCCCTGGGCGTGTGGACGCTGCTGCGCCGCCCGCGTCACAGCACTGCCGCCGCGTCCGACGAGCCCACCGGCGGTGGACAGCCCCAGGTCCATGATGAGGATGAGAGCGGGCGCCGCCACGCCTACCTGCGCGTGGACATCCCCGACCCCTCGGGCGAAGACGAAGATCGGCATCGCATGCCGCTGGTGAAAGGCAGGGTCAGTTCATGAGTACGCTGATTCTCCGCACGGCCGCCAGGTTGCTGGTGCCGCTGAGCCTGGCGTTCGCGGCGTTCATCTATTTCAAGGGCCATCAGACGCCGGGTGGCGGTTTCGTCGCCGGCCTGGTGACCGCGGTGGCGCTGGTGGTGCATCGCATGTGTGAGGGATCGGGCAGCCTGCAGCGGCTGCTGCCGACGCGCGAGCGGACCATCATTGCCGTGGGTCTGGCTCTGGCGCTGGGCACGGGTTTGGCGGCGATGGTCTTCGGATTGCCGTTCCTGAGCTCGAACTACGGCTACCTGCCTCTGCCCGGCGGCCATGGGCACTTTGAATGGGCGACGGTGATGGCCTTCGACCTGGGCGTGATGCTGGTGGTCGCCGGTGTGGTCGTGGGGATGATTGACGCCCTGTCACGCGAACTGGAATAACGAGCCATGACGATTCTGACTGCATTGATGGTAGGCCTGTGTTTCGCTGTGGCGACGTTCATGATGCTCGGCCGCGAGCTTAAGGGCGTGTGCATGGGCATGTTTCTTCTCGGGCACGGGGCGAACCTGGCGATCATCGCGTCCAGCCGCTCGCCGGTGGGCAAGGTGCCGCCGGTGCTCAGCGACACCGTCAGTCACCTGAGCCAGTATGTCGACCCGTTGCCCCAGGCGCTGATCCTCACCGCCATCGTGATCGGCTTTGCCGTACAGGCGTTCCTGCTGACGCTGCTGGTCATCACCTGGCGGCGCAACCGCACACTGGAACTGGACGAGTTGGCCGTCTTGGAGCATTGACCACAGACGCCCGATGTGGCCCGCTGTGGAGCCTGATGGAATACCGCCATGCCTGACCGATGGATCATCCTGTTCGTCGCCGTGCCGATGGCCGCCGCCATCCTGACGATGCTGCTGCATCGGCTGACGCTGGCCAAGACGCTGGTGGGCCTGACTGCCTTGGGCGGCAACGTCGCCTTCGCCGGCTGGGTGACGGCCACAGTTCTCCGCGGGCCGGCCGGCATCCTCACCAGCCAGATGGGCAACTGGCCGGCGCCGTTCGGCATCAGCATCGTCGTCGACGGTCTGTCAGCCATCATGCTGCTGATCGCGGCAATCGTCAGCCTCGCGGTCTTCGTCTACTGCCTCGGGCCCGGCAGCCACCACATCACCCAGGGCTACTACCACCCGTTGTTTCACCTGCTGATCTTCGGCGTGCAGTGGAGTTTCATCACCGGCGATCTGTTCAACCTGTTCGTGGCCTTCGAGATCATGCTCATGGCCTCATATGCCATGTTCTGCCTCGGCACCACGCGGATGCAGATGCGCCAAGCCTACAAATACGTACTGCTGAACCTCGTCGGATCGACGCTCTTCGTCACCTGCGCCGGGCTGATCTACGGCCAGCTCGGCACGCTGAACATGGCCGACATGACGCGCATGGCCATGCAGGGCCACCTTCCGCACACGGTCATGCCGGTCATCGCGGTGCTGGTGCTGGTATTCGGCGGCAAGACGGCGATCTTCCCGCTGTGGTATTGGCTGCCCGATGCCTATCCCACTGTGCCCCCGGCGATCGGCGGTTTGTTCGCCGGACTGCTGACCAAGGTCGGCGCCTACGTGATGATCCGCGTGTTTGTGATGATGTTCGGCCCAAGCGCCCAGGCGACGCAACTCGTGCAGCCGCTGCTGCTGGTGATCGCGGGAGTGACAATGTTCCTGGGCGTGCTCGGGGCCGTCAGCCGCCACAGCGTCCGCAGCATCCTGGCGATCCACATCATCAGCCAGGTGGGCTACATGATGATGGGCATCGCCCTGGCCATGACGTTGGGCGCGGCGCTCGAGAGCCGTGAGCTGGCGGTCGCCGGGGCCATCTTCTTCATCATCCACAACATGGTGGTCAAGTGCTGCCTGTTCCTGTGCGGCGGCCTGATGATGGATCATGCGGGTACCGACGAACTGGAGAAGCTCGGCGGTCTGCTGAAGCGGGCTCCCTGGTTGGCGACGCTGTTTCTGATCGCGGCCCTGTCGCTGGCGGGCCTGCCGCCGCTGTCGGGCTTCTTCGGTAAGTTCGTGCTCATCCGCGAAGGCCTGAGCCAGCAGGCGTACTGGGTCACCGGCTTCGCGATCGCCACGAGCCTGTTGACGCTGCTGTCGATGCTCAAGATCTGGAGTTACGGCTTCTGGTCGCCCACGCCGGTGAACGCGGTCTACGCCCGACATCCCGAGCGCCGTCCGCGCGTGGGAGCTGGCATGGTGGGCGTTGGGGCCTTGGTGGTCGTGGCCTTGAGCATGGGGCTGGGTGCGCCGGTTTATGTCACCGCCTGCGTCAAGGCGGCCCGCACACTGATAGATCCTTCGGCCTACGTCGCCGCGGTGCTCGGCCCCGAGGCGCTGCGGGAGCCGGTCTTCAGCGACGCGGACGCTGCGCCCGCAGCCGAAGGCGGCATTGTGATGACCATGCAGGCTCCGACGCGAAAGGTCACGCCATGAATCTGTTTCTGCTCAACCTGCTGCTGGCGGTGCTATGGATGCTCATGTGGGCGGCCTACGACATCTACACGTTCACGGCCGGCCTGATCGTGGGCTACGTGGTGGTCGCCCTTGCCAGTCGCGCTGCCGGCCAGACAGGCTACAGCACGCGGATCTGGAAACTGCTGTCGTTCACAGCCTACTTCGTCACTATCCTTTTCAAGGCCAACCTGCAGGTCGCCTGGGAAGTGATCACGCCGGGCCTGGGCATGTCGCCGCGGATCATCGCCTACCCCGTGAAGGGCATGACCGACGTACAGATCACCGCGCTGTCCAACGCCATTACGCTCACGCCCGGCACACTCTCGGTCGACGTGGCCGATGATGCCGGCGCCCTCTACATTCACTGCATGTATGCCGAGGATCGTGCCGCTGCGGTGCGAAGCCTCAACGAACTGCGCGACCGCATCATGCGGGAGGTGTTCGAATGATTCGTCTTTTGGCCGCCGCGACCACTTCGACCGCCGAGCCGCTGGTGATCGCCGCCCCGACCGTGCTCTGGAGTACGCGCCTCGTGTCCTGGGTTGTCGCCGGGTCGATCGTGCTGATCGCTCTGGGCATGCTCGCGTGCATCTACCGACTCGTGCGCGGACCGCACCTGGCCGACCGCGCCTTGGCGGTGGACACCCTGGCCATCCAGCTCATCGGGCTGGTGCTGCTGCTGATGATCCGCTGGCAGACAGCCTGGTTCATCGACGGCATTCTCGTGCTTTCGCTGCTGGGTTTTGCCGGCACCGTGGCGATGGCCCAGTACATCGGCCGCCCGCACCAGCGCCCCGCCAGGCCGCACGGCGCGCCCATGGAACCCACCGGCAACGAAAGTTGAATCCCGGCCCATACTTACCGCAGGGCTCACGCCATGAATGACCAGACCCGCATCGTGCTTGATCTGCTGACTGTGGCACTCCTCATCGGCGGCATGTTTTTCATGTGCGTGGCCGCGCTGGGCATCGTCCGCATGCCTGACCTTTATCACCGCATGCACGCAGCCACCAAGGGCGTGACCCTGGGTATCGTCGGCCTGCTGGTGGCCGGGGCCGTGGCCCTCGGAGCGCTGCCGGAAACCCAGTTCATGATGATCGCCACCAAGGTCGCCCTGGTGGTCATCTTCCAGTTCGTGGCCAACCCCGTGGGCGCGCATCTGCTGTCCAAAGCCGCCCACCTGGACAAGGCCCCGCTGTGGTCGGGTACGCTCAGCGACGAACTGGCCGACGCCAAGTCGCGGGGCTGAGGCGGCCGTTTACGCCGGCTGCCAGCCTGCGCTGCCCGGCCAGGTGAAGATGTCCTTCGCGTCAGCGATCATCCATCGCACCGCGCGGGCGTGAATCCGCTGTACCCCCGGCGCCTGCGCCAGTCGATCCGCCAGCTCGCTCCAGGCGTATTCGATGGTGATCTCGATCGGCGCCGGCAGCCGCCAGGCATGACGGCGGTCTGCCTGCCGCACGGCCGCGGCGATGTCACCGCGTATCTGCTCACGCACGGCCGCAGGGTCATACAGCTCGCAGGTCGCCCATCCCGTGCCGCGTTTGGTCGGCGTGCTCAATGCATGCGCAAACAGCCGCCGGGCTTCCTCGCACAGCGCCTCGTCGCCCGAGACATACGCCAGTGACACGCCGAACGCCCCGGCATACAGGGCGAGCTGGCTCATCTCGCCGTGCTCCTGGCCGTTGAGCGTGTAGCGGCAGATCTCTCTCGGGCACTGCGTGTGATCCAGAAAGGCCCCCATCGTGCCGGCCATCGCGTGCTGGCCGATCATCGCGACCATGTGCACGGACTCATCGAGGCCTTCCCATCGCCGCGGGCCTTCGCTCGCGACCCACACGCGCGTCACGCGCGGGTCGAGCTGGTCGAGGATGAATCCCTGGTTGCGGTTGCGGCCGTGGCCGTCGAGCACGCGGACGGCCGTCGCCCCCGCGTCAAAGCAGCCCGCGACGGCGGCGTTGACCTCCGCGGTGAGCTGTTCGCGGCCGTGGCGGTAGAGCGGCGAGGCGTCGTCGGGGTCGTAGCACTGGTCCCAGTGGTCCACGCCGGCCAGGCCTTCCATGTCGGTCATGAGCCAGACGATCATGATGGATGCTCCGTGTCGGCCGCGACACATTTGCCGCGGTCACACGGTCGGCTATGGTAACCGCGTCCGTGTTCTTTTCGCATGTGCTTGACGAGACGCACCCATGCCTGCTGCCAACGGATCCGCTTCAGCGTATGAGCCCCGCTTCCCCTTGGGTGGTTTTCTGCCCACCGCTGCGGCCGGTCAGACGGTCGTCGAGCCGACGCGGCAGCTTCCGGTGGCGGCTGATTGCGACGTGGCGGTGCTGGGCGGCGGGCCAGCGGGCGTTTGCGCCGCGGCCGCGGCCGCGCGGGCAGGGGCGTCGGTGGTGCTCATCGAGCGTTACGGGTTCTTCGGCGGCACCGCCACGGCCGCGAACGTCAACATCTGGCACTCGCTTTATGGCATGGATCGCAGGACACAGGTCATCGGCGGCCTGCCCGACGAGATCATCCGCCGACTTCAACGCTGGGGCGGTGTGCGCAACGCCTGCGACGACGGCGAAACGGGCACGTGGGCGGTGGACACGGAGCTGGCGAAGCTGGCGTTCGACGACGTGGTGCTGGGCAGCGGCGTGAAGGTGCTGCTGCACACGTGGTTGGCGGGTGCGGTGGTCGAGGGTCGACACGTCACGGCCGCGGTGGTGGAGAACAAGTCAGGGCGGCAGGCGGTCAAGGCCCGCGTCTTCATCGACTGCACGGGCGATGCCGACCTGGTTCGCCGCGCGGACGTGGACACGCAACTTGGCAACGGCTCGGGGCACTTTCAGCCTCCGACGCTCTGCTTCCGCGTCGAGGTCAAGCGTGGCCCGGTCGTGCCGCTGCACGAGGTGCAGGCCGAACTGTTCAGGACGCCGATGGACTACAACGGCCAGCTCTACTCCTGCTTTCTATGGGGTCGTCAGACGCCCGGCGAGCAGCGCGAGTACATGCTTGCCGGGACGCGCGTGCTGGGCGTGAACGTCGCCGACGCCCGCGACCTGACACGCGCCGAGATCGAGGCCCGCTATCAGATGCGCTGGGTGTACGAGAAAATGCGCCAGATGACCGGCTGGAGCGATTCACGCCTGACGGACATCGCCACGCAGATCGGCGCGCGAGAAAGCCACCGCATCCTGGCTGACCACCAGCTCACGCGCGAAGAACTGCTCACTGGCCAGCGATTCGACGACGCCATCGCCCAGAGCACCTACCGGATCGATATCCACCACGTGAACGGTCCCGGCATCACCTTCGAGGGGATCGACGGTCTGCGCGAGATCATCCGTGGCGATCGCACGCGGCAGGTGGAACGATGGGACGGGGCGGAACCCGACGCCCCGCCGCGCGACACGCTGTGCTACTTCGTGCCGTATCGCAGCCTGATTCCGCGCGATCTGGATAACGTGCTGACGGCCGGCCGGTGCATCGGCACCAACCACGATGCGGCCGGAGCCACGCGCGTGATGATCAACGCCATGAGCTTCGGCCAGGCCGCGGGCACAGCCGCTGAGATGGCCGCCCACGACCGCGATGTGCGCCAGGTCGACCCAGCTGCCCTCCGCGCCCGCCTCAAAGCCGCCGGCGTGCCGCTGCTGTGATCGTTGCTGGCCGCACGGCCCGCGATCCACCGGCAGACGTCACAATGAGACGCGGCCGTCAGGGAGCGGACATGACGCGCATGCACCAACCGTAACTGCTCGCTCACGCTCGCGGCTCGTAGCGGGGCCTGCCGTGTCGCCTTGCACCACGCCGATCCGTCGCCACAATGGCCGGCTCGTATCCGCACACCGCATACCCCCCCCAAGGAGTTGCACCGATGGCCCGCAAAAAGGCACTGATCGTCTACGGCGGCTGGGACGGCCACACGCCCAAGGAGTCGGCCGAGCTGTTCGAAGCGTATCTGAAGCAGAATAATTACGACGTGGTCATGTCCGACACGCTCGACAGCTACACCGATGCCGAACTGATGAAGTCGCTGCACCTGGTCGTTCCGACATGGACAATGGGCCAGATCACCAAGGAGCAGTCCCAGGGCCTGCGCGAGGCGGTGCGAGGCGGCGTCGGCTGCGCCGGCTGGCACGGGTGCATGTGCGACAGTTTCCGCAACGACGTGTTCTACCAGTGGATGACCGGCGGCCAGTGGGTCGCGCATCCCGGCGGCTGCATTCCGCAGTACACCGTGAACATCACGGACAAGAACCACCCGACCACCAGGGGCATCGGCGACTTTGTGCTTCGCGGTACCGAGCAGTACTACATGCACGTCGACCCGGCCGTGCGCGTGCTGGCGACGACGACGTTCAGCGGCGAGCACGGCGAGACCGACCTGTACCTGGCCGGCACGGTGATGCCTTACGCCTGGACGCGGCAGTGGGGCAAGGGCAAGGTCTTCTACGTCGCCTGGGGCCACACGCACAAGGACTTCGACGTGCCCGAAGCCAAAGAGATCATGGGCCGCGGCCTGCTGTGGGCGAGCCGCTGATCGCCGGCCGAGCCGGGGGTTGAGGTGGGGCCGGTCGATTGTGAGGCGGGCGGCTTCCTGCTTCAATGGCGGGCATGATGATTCGCACCCATGCCTACGCCCGGGCCGGCTTGATCGGCAACCCCTCCGACGGCTACCACGGCAAGACAATCTCCGTCATCGTGCGCAACTACGCCGCGACGGTGACGCTCTATGAATCGCCGCGCCTGAATATCCTCGCCGGCCGGCGCGACCATCGCGAATTCGCGGGCATCGACGATCTGCGGGATGACATCCGCCTGCACGGCTACTACGGCGGCCTGCGGCTCGTCAAGGCGGCCATCAAGCGCTTCAGCGACTGGTGCAACGACAACGGCATCGCGCTGCCGCCGCGCAACTTCACCGTCGAGTACGACACCAACATCCCCGTCCGCGTCGGCCTGGCCGGATCCAGCGGCATCGTCACCGCCACGCTGCGCGCCCTGATGCGCTTCTACGACGTCGCCATCCCCCAGGCTTTGCTTCCCAACGTCATTCTCAGCGTGGAATTCGACGAGCTGAAAATCGGGGCCGGCCTCCAGGACCGCGTGATTCAGGTTTACGAAGGCGCGGTGTACATGGACTTCAACAAAGACCACATGCAGCAGCATGGCCACGGACTCTACGAACCGCTGGATCCCGCGAAGCTGCCGCCGCTGTTTGTCGCCTTCCACGACAACCTGGCCGAGGGCACGGAGGTGACCCACAACGACCTGCGCAGCCGCTTCAACCGCGGCGAACAGAAAGTCCTCGACGCCATGCGCCGGTTCGCCGACTACGCCCAGCAGGCCCGCGACCTGATCGCCGCCGGACGGGGCCGCGAGATCGGCCCGCTGATGGACGCCAACTTCGACCTGCGCGCCAGCCTGGTGAACATCAGCGAGGGCAACCGCCGCCTGGTGCGCATCGGCCGCGACCTGGGCGCAGCCGTGAAATTCGCCGGATCGGGCGGCGCGGTCATCGGCTGCTACGACGGCGACCCCGATCGACTCACCCGCCTGCAACAGGCCTACAGCGACTTCGGCGCGACGCTTGTTGTGCCTCAGATATAGTGCCCCGTGTCCAGCACCCGCGCTCGCCCATGACCACGGAGTTCCGCATGGCCCCGCCCGCCTCCGCCCAATCACGCCGTGTCACCAAGGCCATCATCCCCGCCGCCGGCATGGGCACGCGCTTCCTGCCCGCCACCAAGAGCATGCCCAAGGAGATGCTGCCGATCATCGACAAGCCAGTGCTCCAGTTCGTCCTTGAAGAAGCGGTCGCCAGCGGCATCGAGGACGTGCTGATCGTCACCGGCCGGGGCAAGCGGGCCATCGAGAACCATTTCGACTTCAACCCCGAACTCGAAGTCTTCCTGCGCGAAAGCGGCAAGGAGCAACTGGTCGAATCGGTGCGCGACATCGGCGAGCATTGCCGCATCTTCTATATCCGCCAGAAGCAGCAGCTCGGCCTGGGCGACGCGATCCGCCTGGGCCGCGACCACATGGGCGACGAGCCCTTCGCCGTGCTGCTGGGCGACACGATCATCGACCCGCCGACCGGCTCACCGCCCGGACTGCGGCAACTGCTCGATGTCTACGAGCAGAAGCAGGCCAGCGTCGTGGCCGTGCACCATGTGCCGCGCGCGTGGGTCAGCCGCTATGGCATCGTGGAC
The DNA here is from genome assembly GCA_964622625.1 of uncultured Phycisphaeraceae bacterium. Classification (GTDB taxonomy): domain Bacteria; phylum Planctomycetota; class Phycisphaerae; order Phycisphaerales; family Phycisphaeraceae; genus CAZCWM01. The sequence goes on from CAZUUQ010000002.1 coordinate 23,009, forward strand.
GGCCAACCCGACGACGGCGACCCGGCCGAGCTGGTCCGCCTGCGGCAACTGGTGGAGAAGCCGCCGGTGGAGAAGGCCCCCAGCGATCTGGCGATCGCCGGCCGCTACGTCTTCACGCCGCGGATCTTCGACTGCATCGACCGCACCGGACGCGGCGTGGGGGGCGAAATCCAGCTCACCGACGCCATGAACCTCCTCGCCCAGCAGCAGCCCATGTACGCCCTGGCCTGGCACGCCAAACGCTACGACATCGGCAACCGCGTCGAGTACGCCAAGTGCTTCCTCGACTTCGCACTCCGCCGCCCCGACACCGCACCCGCCCTCCGCGAGCACTTGCAGCAGATGCTGGGACAGTGAGTTGGCGACATACACAGCGGCGCGCCCACCACGAACCATTGTGAGCGAGCCGTTTGCCTAACTGAATCTCAGTGTGCGAGCGTCCGACAGCGGACGATTGCGGACAATGCCGGTGGAGGGACTTGAACCCACACCCGGGGTGAACCGGAACGGATTTTGAATCCGTCGCGTCTGCCAATTCCGCCACACCGGCCAGTGGGCAGTGTTGTCGAATGCGTCATTGTCCGGGCCAGGCTGACGGCAGTCAAGCCAGCGAGCCGCCTGGCCTGAGTTGCCTGTCGCCAATCACTCATCACTCATCATTCATCACCCGCTTCGTGCAGCAGGGCTTCCAGCCGGTCCACGTGCTGAACCATCGACAGCTCCTCGGCCAGTCCCGCCGTTGCCGCGGCGCAGCGGGCGCGCTCATCCGCGTCGCTGAGATTCTCCATTGCGTCGGCCAGAGCGATGACGTCACGGGCGTCGCCGATGACCCGCCCGCGCGGTCGATGGCCCGGGCCGCTATCCGAAGTGTCCACAATGTAGTCCGCCGCCCCGTTCTGCGCCGTGGTGATTGCCGGCACGCCCAGCATCAGCGACTCGATGACGACTTTGCTCGATGGATCGAAAAACGTCGGCAGCACCGTCACGTCGGCCGCGCAGTACATCGCCGCCATCTGATCCGTCGGGCCGATGAACCGCACACGATCGCGCACGTCCAGACGCTGCGCCAGGATCTGGTACCGCCACGCTGTCGTGCCCACGATCAGCAGCACGACATCAACCCGGCGCTGCTTCAGTTCCGCCAGCGCGTGCAGCAGCGGAATGAGGCCCTTGAGCAGCGGATTCAAGGCCACAAACAGGTATGCCGGGCGCTTGTCGTCGATGTCCCATGCGCTGCGCATATCCCGTCGCCACGCCTGCCGCTGCGCGGAATCAATCACAGGCATCACCGCGGCATTGGGAATCACCGTCATGCGGTCAAGCGCCACGTCATAGTGCCGCAGCAACTGGTCGCGGCCATACCGGCTCACCGGCGCGAACTGCCGCACCACAGGGTCGCGCACCGTCGTCAACTCCATGTGCAGCAGCCCCCGCTTCTTGCGCGACAGTCGGGCTGCGGCACGCAACACCTTCTGGCCCAGAGTCGATCCGCTGCGCTTGGCGGCATTGCGCGCGATCACCTCGCGGTACACACCACTGCGCGGCTGGACCACCCGGGCCGGCACCGTCAGCGTCACCGACAGCGTCGCGTCGTAGCCGCCGGCCGCCATCGCTTCGATCGCCCACGCCCGAAACTGCCGCAGCGCTCCCAGCGAACGCGTGCCGCCGTGCCCCATCGCCTCGATGGTGATCCCTTCAGCCTTTGATTTGTCGGCCGCCATCACTTCCGGCGTCGAGCCCGCCAGGATCGTCACCGCGTGCCCCCGCCGCGCCAGCTCAGCCGCGATCTGAGCCGTCGAGCGTTCGGCCCCGCCGCCGGACGGGTCGAAGTGTTCGATGACGATGGCGATCCGCATCAGCCCCGCTCCCGTGCCGCCGCATCGGATGGGCTGGAAGCGCCCGACGCCGCCTCGCCCGTGCGCCGCAGCAGGTCGGCCGCGTGCTCGAAGACCATGTCCGCGTCGATCCCCGTCATGCAGCGATGGTCGATCGGACACCGCTTCTTCTGACACGGGCTGCAGAACACGTCGATGCGCACGTGGCGGTCGAGGCCGAAGCCCGTCTCGGCCCAGCGTGGATCGGTCGGTCCGAAAATGCTCACCACGGGCACATTCAGCGCTGCGGCAATATGACGCGGGCCCGTGTCGTTGGTCACCATCAGCCCGCAGCGCCGCACCACGCTCTTGAGCAGCCGCAGGTCGAAGCCGCGCTGCCCCAGATCAATGATCGGCCGCTTCGCCGCTCCCAGTACCGCCGCCGCGATCGGCCGCTCACGCGGGCTGGCATTGATGGCCGTTACCGCGTCGAACCGCTCGGTCAATTTGTCCGCCACGGCCGCGAAACGGTCCGGATACCACATTTTCGCGTCGCCGTAGTTCGCCCCCGGATTAAGCAGCACCAGCGGCCGCCGATCGCCCACGCGATAGGCGGCCTCGGCCAGCATCGCGTCCGCTTTCGCGTCGTCGACCGGCCTGGTGAATAGCTGCATCGTCGCGTCGGGATTGCCCGCCCCCAGGTAACGGGCCAAGCCCAAGTAGTAGTCGATCGCCGGCACGGGCACAAAACCGCCCAGCCGCCGCCGAGGCACGAGCCGGTCGGTCAGCAGTCCGCCGCGGGCGTCGCGGTCGTAGCCGATGCGCCGCGGAATACCCGCCAGCCGCGCCAGCAGGGCCGTGCGAAAACTGTTGGGCAGCAGCACCGCCGTATCGAACCGCCCCCGCGCCAATCGCGCCGCCAGCCGCAGCGTGCTCTCGCGCCGCTCGTCATCGCTGTGCCGAGGCCGCAACCCCGGCTTCAATCCCGGTTTGGCCAGCGAGCGTCGGTCGCGCACGCTCACGCACCGGTCAACCCAGGGGCAAGGCTCCAGGATCGGCCGCATGCTCCGCCGCACCAGGGCGGTGATGTGCGCCTGTGGGTACACCTGCCGCAGCGCTCGCAGCGTCGGTGTGGCCATGACGATGTCGCCCAGCCACGTCGGCATGACCACCAGCAGCCGCCCCGAGGATCTGGACGGTGCCGTGGCAGCGCGGCCGGCGGCGTGTGATGCACCCAT
>CAZUUQ010000002.1:26160-59416 GCA_964622625.1 uncultured Phycisphaeraceae bacterium
CCGAGGATCTGGACGGTGCCGTGGCAGCGCGGCCGGCGGCGTGTGATGCACCCATGTGGGCGAGTATAGCAGTGCAATGCCCCTTTCAGCCCCCGCTGCCGCCGAGGGATGGCAGGGCACAAGTGCCCCGGAACCAAGGGCATCCCCCCGGCTCTGCTGGGATACCACCCCCGCGTGCGTGCAACAGTCTGCCGCCGTCGGCCTGCTCAGGGAGAAAGCGCCTGGTCGGTCCTGTTTAGGACCGCGTGGGTAAATGTATACACTGGCCCGGTCGATTTTACGCTGGGAGCCTGACGGTCCACTGGGCGCGCGGCAAAGTGCGCTCCTGACCTAGCGGAAGTCGCTCAGCAGTCGGTCGCAGGACCGCTGGCAGTCGCGGCAGGCTTGGGCGCAGACGCGGCAATGCTCGTGTTCATCCTGATGCCGCTCGCACTCCTCGGCGCACAGGTCGCAGGCCATGCGGCAAGTATCGATTTGGGCGGCCAGCAGGTGCTGGGCCGGATGCGTCTGACGCGAGAGTATATTTTCCAGTGCACGGCAGACATCGGTGCAATCCAGATTCAAGCGGATGCACCGGGTCATATGCTGCACCATCTCCTCGCCGAGGCAGGCGTCGGCGCAGGCGGTGCATGATTGCGCAATCCCCACAGGCGGTGATACACGCGCTCAGAGTGTCGATGGCCAGACCCGGGCGCGGATGCGTGCGGAGCATGTCAGCGGTTACCTGCGTGGCGAAATCCTTCATGTCGAATGTGGCGTGCAGGTTGCGTGCCACAGCAGCGGTGCTGCGGGCTGCGGCGCATCCCATGTGTTGCCGGGGCGGCTGCTCGTTGGGTGAATATGCCGGTTGAAGCCTGCGGTTTCCACCCATGCGGCTGGCGGCGTGAGGCCATTCAGTTCAGCGCCGTAGGAGCAGCAACGCAATGGCCGTCAACTGCGCCACGATGCTGGCGCCCAGCCAGCGGAGAAAGTGGCCGTCGCTTCCCTGCGCCGTAACCAGCCCCGCCACAAAGAAGACCACCGCCAGAGAGATCAGCACCAGCACGGCAATATGTGTGAGGCTGAACTCGTCAGCGGTGTCGCGCTGGCTGCGCAGCTCGGCGAGTATCTGTCGCAAGGTCTCATCCGCCGTTGGTGCCGGGCGGGCGGCGGGCTTGTCCGGGTCAGCAGGGACGGTTTCGGCCGCGGGCCTGGATTCAACCCTCGGCGGCGACGCCGGTGGAGCGGTGAGCGGTCTGAAGCCGGGCGGCGATGCCGGGGTCGGGGCTGAAGTGTGGGTCGGAAGCCCTGTAGACGTCGGGAGTGGAGTCGGGGCATCCACAGATGCAGTCGATGGTGCAGTGGATGGCGCGGGTTGCGGGGAAGTTGCTGTGGCCGCTGGTGTCGGCGCATGTCGAGGTGGTTCCTGGCGAACGCGTGTCGGTCGTGGACGATCGTAAGGGGGCGTCTCGCTGTGAAACTCCGGGCGACGCTGCTGGGCGATGATCCGCACCGCCTCGGTCAGCGTCGGGCAGCGGAAGTCGGGCGCGGCCGGCGTCTTCGCCTGCTCCGGTTCTTCCTGCCGCTTCGCCGGTGGTACCGCGTCGGCCCGCGTGGCTGTCAGCAGGACTGTCCGCGTGCCGGCCGCGGCCCCGGCTTCGATGTCGCGCAACTGGTCGCCGATCATCCACGACTGCGATAAATCCAACTCCAGCTCGCGGGCCGCCTCCAGCAGCATGCCCGGCTGGGGCTTGCGCCACGGGTGCTCGCGCTTGTACTTTTTGACCGTGCCTTCGGGATGGAACGGGCAGTAATAGAACCGATCGACGCGGATGCCCGTCGTGCCGTGGATCATCTCGTTGATCCGCTCGTGCACGGCCTTGACGTCCTCCTCGCCGTATGCGCCGCGGGCCACGCCGCCCTGGTTGGTCACCACCACGATCCGGTACCCCAGCCCCTTGAGCGAAGCGATCGCCGACGCCGCCCCCCGCAGCAGCCGCACCTGCCGGGGATCGCCCAGGTCGCCGTCATTGGCGATGATCGTGTTGTCCCGGTCAATGAAGACGGCCGCGTTCATGGCTCAGGCAGAATATCACGTCGGCGAGGCGGACGCCGTAGGGCTATCCTTGCGCATCGCGCTGCTCGCGGCGGCGCTCCCAGTGATGGCGGATCAGGGCCACGGTCTTGTCGATGGCGGCCTCCAGGTCGTCATTGGTCACGAAATGGTCATACACGCCGCTGCTGCGCGCGGCGGCGATCTCCTGACGGGCTTTGTGGAAGCGGCGCTGGATCACGGCTTCGTCTTCGCGGGCGCGGCTGCGCAGACGCTGCAGGAGGGCGTCCTCGGTCGGCGGCAGAATGAAGATCGCCAGGGCATCAGGCATCGCTTTCTTGATCTGCACCGCGCCCTGCACGTCGATTTCCAGCAGGACCAGGCGGCCGGCGGCGGTCGCCTCCTGCACCGGCTGGCGCGGCGTGCCATAGCAGTTACCGAATACTTCCGCCCACTCCAGCAGTTCGCCTGCGTCACGCAGGCGGTCGAACTGCGACCGCGTCAGGAACCGATAATCCACACCATCGACATCGACGGTGGCCATGGGGCGCGTCGTGACGGAGATGCTGCGGACCACGTCGAGGCGGTCGCACACGGCCCGACAAATGGTCGTCTTGCCGACGCCCGACGGGCCGGAGATCACCAGCGGCATGCCGGGTCCGGATGGCGGGTTGGGCGTGGCTTCGCTCATGGAACAGCCAAGTCTATCGCGTTTTCGCGAGACTTCACCGCCGCAACCGAGGGTTTCACGCTTCGAGCGGCGAATCTGGCCCGTTCGTGCGCACATTTGTGACCAGGAACAGCGCGGCCATGCGCACAGCCAGGCCATGCGCGACCTGCTGGAGGATGGCCGAATGCGGGCCATCGGCGACGCACGACTCAATCTCCAGACCGCGGTTCATCGGACCGGGGTGCATGACCACCACGTGCTTCGGAGCCATCGCCAACCGTCGGGCGGTCAACCCGAAGAAGTGCTGATACTCCCGCACACTTGGCAGGGCCTGGCCGGCAATCCGCTCGAACTGGATGCGCAGCATGTTCACCACGTCGACGCGGGGCAGGACGCCGTTGAAGTCGCTGGACAGCTCGCAGCCCATGTCCGCGAACGCGGCCGGCAGCAGCGTCGGCGGGCCCACAAGCACGACCTTCGCCCCCAGCTTCAGCAGGCCGTGCAGGTTCGATCTCGCCACCCGCGAATGGGCGATGTCGCCGACGATCGCCACCGTCAGGCCGGTCAGGTCGTAGTTCTCGCGCCCGAAGCGCTTGGCGATGGTGTAGATGTCCAGCAGGCCCTGGGTGGGATGCTCATGCTGGCCGTCGCCGGCGTTGATCACCGAGCACTGCACGTGGCGGGCAAGCTGGTGCACCGCCCCGCTGAGCGGATGGCGGCACACAATCGCGTCGATGCCCATGGCCTCGATGTTGCGGGCGGTGTCGCGCAGCGTCTCGCCCTTGGAGACGCTCGAACCCTTGGCGCTGAAGTCGATCACGTCGGCCGACAGACGGCTCGCGGCCAGGTGGAAGCTGGTGCGGGTGCGCGTCGAGTCCTCGAAGAAGAGGTTGACCACCACCTTGCCGCGCAGGGCGGGCACCTTCTTGACGCTGCGGGTGCTGATGGCCTCGAAGCCGCGGGCGGTCTGGAAGAGAAAGCGGATGTCGTGAGCTGAGAGGTGCTCGATCCCCAGCAGATGCCGATGCGGCCAGGTATATCCGGTCGGCTGATCGCTCACGGGGCGCCCTCCCTGCCCTTGCGGCTCTGTCGCGGCCGCGTTTCGATGGTATCGGCGTCATCGAACGGCTGAAGGCTTACATCCACGAGCTGGTCGGGGCCGACGTCTCGGCTCAAGTCCAAGGCGACATGATCCGGAGCGATGGGCAGTTCCCGACCGCCGCGATCGACCAGCACGCTCAGCCACACCCGCCGCGGCCGACCCAGGTCCATCAGTGATTGCAGAGCCGCCCGTACCGAGCGGCCGGTCATCAGCACATCGTCGACCAGCACCACGTCCAAACCGTCGATGGCGAAGGGCACTTCCGTGGTGCGGACGATGGGTTGGCTGGCGACTTCGGACAGGTCGTCGCGGTAGAGGGTGATGTCAAGGGTGCCGACATGATCGGGGCGGAGTGCCGGAGCCATGCGTCTGGCCAGCACGTCCCCGCGGGAGCGGATGCCTATTAGGGCCCACGGGCGGCGGGCGGCTGGTGCGGCGTCTCGAGGGGCCACATCGCGTTCGATGGCGCCGGCGAGGGCGTCGATCAGTTCCGCAACACGCTTGGCGTCGGCGATGGGCGGCATCAGGCGGGTATGGTACTGCGCGCGCGGAAAATCCGCACCTGCGACAGGCGAAGGTGCGGCTTGGGGTATGGGGAATCGCGGTTCGGTTATGCCGTGGCCGGCACGCGATCCAGCAGCAGCTCGGCGATCTGCACCGCGTTGAGGGCCGCCCCCTTGCGCAACTGATCGCCGCAGACAAAGATGTCCAGGCCACACGTCGGCACATCGTCGCCGGGGCTGTAGTCCGGCTGGCTCATGTCGGCGCGGATGCGGCCAACGTAGACATCATCGCGGCCCGAGGCATCCAGCGGTGTCGGGAAACGATTGACGGCCCGGTCGTCGATCAGCGAGACGCCCGGCGCCTTGGCCAGCACTTCGCGGGCCTGGGCCACGGTGATGGGCTTGTCCAGGGTGATGTTGATGCTCTCGGCATGGGCGCGCATGACCGGCACACGCACGCAGGTGGCGGTGATGCCGACCTTGCGGCCCCAGATTTTGTGCGTTTCCTTGGCCATCTTCATCTCTTCTGTGTTGTAACCCTCCGGGCCGATGTCCGTGTTGTGACTGAAGAGATTGAAGGCGTACTGCTGCTTGAAGATGCTGCAGGTCGGCGGGCGGCCTTCGAGCACTTCGCGGGTCTGCTGCTGAAGCTCGGCCATGGCCGCGGCGCCGGCGCCGCTGGCGGCCTGGTAGGTGCTGATCACCAGGCGTCTGACTCCGGCCGCGCGGTCCAGGGGCGAGACCGGCACGAGCATGATTATCGTCGAGCAGTTGGGGTTGGCGATGATGCCGCCCTTGCCGATCTCGATGCCCTCGACGGCCTGGGGATTCACTTCCGGCACCACCAGCGGGATGCCTTCGGTCATGCGGAAGGCCGACGAATTATCGACGACCGTCGCACCGGCCTGCGACGCGATCGGCGCGAACTGCTTGCTGATCGATCCGCCGGCGCTGAACAGGGCCAGGTCGATGCCTTTGAAACTCTCTTCAGTCAGCAGCTCGATGGTGTGCGTGGCGCCGCGGAACGTCACGGTCTTGCCCGCGCTGCGGGCGCTGGCGAGCATTTTGATCTTCCCGACCGGGAATTCACGCTGCTCGAGCACGCGGAGAAACTCCTGGCCGACGGCGCCGCTGACGCCGACGATCGCGACATTGGGCTTGCTGACCGACAAAGCGGGCATGGTGAAAACTCCTGCGATTCGTTCTCGCAATGGTCGCGGGACGGGCCTCCGCCCCTGATACAAAAGTGTGATTATACCACGCCGCTTCCTACCGAACGCGCTCCAGCAGGTCGTCGGGCATGGCGGGTGTGGCGCCGGGCCGGCTGGCGACGTAGGCCCCGGCATGATTGGCCAGTTCGAGCGTTCGGGTCAGGGGCCAGCGGAGGATCATACCCACCAGCAGACCGGCCGCGCAGGCGTCGCCGGCCCCCACGCTGTCGGCGCCCTCGGCCGCGGGATAGCTCACCGCCGGCTGCTCCAGCTTTCGGGGGCCGCTTGCGTCCGGCGTGTAGAGCGCCGTCCCCTTCGCCCCGCGCGTCAGAGCCACCAGACGCAGATTGAAACGCTTGAGCAGTTCACCGGCAAGGCCATCGGCATCGCTTGCGTCGCCTCCCGGCGCCCCGCGCAGATTCAGCAGGCGGGCGACGACGGGCAGTTCCTCGTCGTTGAGCTTCACGGCCGTGGCCAGCTCGCAGCTCCTGGTCAGCACGTCGCGGCTGAAGTAGTCCTGGCGCAGATTCACGTCGAACAGCCGTACGGCGCGCCGGGCGGCGTTGAGGAAGCGGTAGATGGTGTTGCGGCTCTGGGCGTCGCGCTGCGCCAGCGAACCGAAGCAGACCGCGTCGCAGGCCACGGCCAGCGATTCCATGTCGGGATCGAATTGCAGCCAGTCCCAGGCCACGTTGCGGACGATTTCGAAACCATGCGAGCCGTCGTCGTTGAAGCTGACGTACACCCGGCCGGTGGGATGGTCCGGGTCGGTCTGGACGTAGTCGGTGGTCATGTTTCGGCCGCGCAGGTCATCAAGCAGCAGGTTGCCCAGGTCGTCCTGTCCGACACGGCTGACGACCAGGCCCCTTCCGCCGACGATCCCGCCGAGCTGATGGGCGTGCACGGCGACATTCAGCGGTGCTCCGCCGAGAATCTGGCGATCGGGGAACAGGTCGAAGAGGGCCTCACCGAGTCCGACGATGGTAAAGCGTGGCGGCATGGCACACAGCTTAGCAAAGGCGGGCAAAAGGGGTGGAACATCGCGGCCCCATGGTGGGCTGGTGACATGAGACGGTGGGGGGGCCCGCTCGTCATCATTGGGTCAAGGCGGACGAACGGCTGAACCGTCCGGTCTAGAATGACGACATGCATCGACGACCCGTGCGACATGCGTGTGAGACGGTGGGCCTGGCTGCAGTTGTGATCGCGGCGATGTCGCAGACGCTGATGTTCTCGCCGCCAGGGGTATACGTGGACGATTCGCCGGCGGCCGACGCGCTGTTCGAGACCGCGGCCGAGCACCGGGCGGGCCAGCGACTGACGGCGGCGGCCGAGGTGTATCAGCAATTGGCCGAGCAGTATGGTCAGCGCCTGACGTTCATCGGCGAACGGCTTTACGGCGATGTGGCGCGGGCGGTGGAACTGCGGCTGCGCGACGATGCCGCGCTGCTGGAGGCCTGGCGGCGGCGGTATGAGCCGACGGCCGAGCAGGCGTTTGCAGCCGCGGCCGATGACGAAGCGCTCACAGACGTGATTGGCCGCTACCGATTGACCACGGTCGGACTGGATGCGGCCCATCGGCTGGCGGGCTTGCGCCTCGAAGCCGGCCGGCCTGGCCGGGCGACGGTGCTGCTGCGGGCCATGGACGACCACCCGGACCTGCAGGACGACGGACCTGCCGCGCAGCGGCACACGATGCTGCGGGCTGCGGCGCTGGCCATGAGCGGCCGCGGCGATAAAGCGGCTCGCCTGCTCGATGAAGCACGACCGCACGCGGAAGATACGGCGCTGGCCGCACAGGTGCGGGCTGTGCTGGCGTCTTCCCCCACGGCGGAGAATGCGCAAGCGGGCGCCGCTCCCAACGCGGCCGAACCGGGGTCTGACGACCTGGGACTGTTGTGGTCGCTGGCGGTACCGGGTGTGCCGGAAAACTTCGTGGATCGGCGCGTGCGGCAGACGCCAGGCCCAGGCGGCGGGGTGGGGTCGGCATACACGGCCGCGCTGCACATGGCGCCGACGGTGCACAGATCGGTCCTTTACGTCAACAGCGGCGGAGCCGTTGTCGCGCTTGACGTGCATTCCGGGCGGGAAATGTGGCGTCACGAGCACAGCCTCGCCTGGACGCAAGCGAGTCCTCTTGCCCGCCTGCAGGCCCGCCCGGCCATGCCCGACCTGCGCGGCGTGGCGGTCGCGGATGATCGACTGACGGCGGTGCTGGGGCATGGCGCGCTGACGCGACAGGCCGGCGGCGGCTTCGGCGGGACCACGGCCGTCGTGTGCCTGCGCCGCGACGACGGCAGCCTGCAATGGCAGGCGACGCCCGACGTCCTGGCCGGCCATGGGGCGAGTGGGGGTGAAGACTTCGGCGACGCCTATTTCCACGGCACGCCGGCGGTGTATGAAGACCTGGTGCTGGTGCTGATTCGCCGGCACGGAGCGGGCAACCTGGCGGCCGAGCACCTGGCGGCACTGGACCTGGGCGACGGTGCGGTGCGGTGGATTCGCCACATTGCCTCGACGGCCGTGCACGATCGCGCGCTGAATCGGCCGCCGTTGGGCAGCCTGCTCGTGGCCGACGGCCTGGCGTACGTGGCCGACCATCTGGGCAGTGTGGCGTGTGTGGAATTAAACGGACGCGTGCGCTGGCTGTATGCGTTCTCCACGCTGGCGCGCGATCTGGCGGAAGGACGGGCGCTGGGCTTGTCCGGCACAGCGCCGTGGCGGATCAGTGCGCCGGTCATGCTGCCCGGTGGATTGCTGGCGCCGCTGCCCGCGCCCAGCAGCGGCGCGATCCTGCTCGACCCCGGCGAAGGTCGGAAGCTGCGCGACGTGACCGGTCCGCTCTGGCACCAGCCGGTGCTGGCGGTGGCGGTCGGTGAGGACGTGTTGCTGGCGGGGCGGTCGCTGGCGCGGCTCGACGGCCGCAGTCTGGATGTGAAGTGGCAGACACCGCTGCCCGAACCGATGTCCGGGCGCCCCGCAGCAGGCGCGGGTTGGATCGCCGTGCCACTGTCGCAGCAGATCCTGATCGTCGACGCGCGCGACGGGCAGGTGCGGGCGCGCTGGCCGAGCGTGGAGCCCGGCAACGTGGCGACCATCGGCGAGGGCATCGTGCTGGCAGGGGCCGAGCATCTGCACGGGCATCTGCCGTGGGCTGTGGCCGAGGCACACCTGCGCCGGCAGATCGTCGCAGCGACGGACCGTGCGCAGGCGGCGGACGCGGCCCTGTCACTGGCGCACCTGGCGACGAACCATCGCCGCGACGACGTGCTGCTCTGGGCGGCTGATGCGGCACTGGCGGCGGCCGAAAGTGCCACAGGGTCGCATGTGCATCATGCCGTGTTCGAGCAACTGCTGGCCATCACCGAGCTGGTTGATTCCGCACCGCAACTCGCGGCCGCGGTACTCGACCGGGCCGAAAAGGTGGCCCGCGGTCCGGACGCCACCGTGGCCTACCACTTGCGCCGCGGCAGCGTGCTCGAAGCGCTCACGCAACCGTCCCTGGCCGTCGAGCAGTACCAGGTGCTGCTTGATCAACCGGGGTTATCGGCTCGCATGACGGCGCGCGGCGGCATGACGCGGTCGGTGCGTGATGAAGCGGCGCTGCGGATCGGCCGGCTGATCGCGACGGCCGGGCCTGGTGTCTATGCGCGTTACGCCACCATCGCTGAGCAACGGTTGACTGAACTGGTTCCCGACGCGGCGGAGCATGATGCTCTGCCCCGGTCTGACGAGATCGCGGCGCTGCTGGAACTGGCGCGGCAATATCCCTTTGCTCCTGCGGCCGGTCGGGGTCTGCTCATCGCTTCACGGGCGATCGATGATGAGGGCGTACGCTCGATTGGCGGCGGTACAGAGGTGGTGCGTCTGCTCCTGCAGGATGTCTATGACCGCATCGCCGAGCCGAGTCTGCGCCTGCGCATCGCCAGTCGGGTGGCTGAGCTTTACGAACAGACTGAGCATCCGCTGCGGGCGGCATGGTGGGTGCGGCGGATGGGCAGTGATTTTCCCGAGTCGGAGGCGTGGCGAGGCGGACAGCGGATTTCACCACAGTCGTGGCTGGGTCTGCTCGCGGCCGACGAGCCGCAAGTCGTGGCTTTGCCGCGTATTGTCGCGCCGTTGCATGAGGCGATCGTGATCCCGGGCCAGCCGCTGGTGCCGATCGCCATGGACCGCGCCGCCTGGCCGCGTGACGTGCTGCTGACTCGGGAGGGTGGGCAGGTCGCGATGCGTCGGCCGCCGACGTTTGAGCCGGTCTGGCGACACGACGTGGGCGACGGTTCGGTGGAACTTCTCTACTGCGACCGTCGTGTGGCCCTGCTGTGGCTGGATTCAGCGTCCCGGGTACTGACGCTGCGCATGGAGGATGGGCAGCCGGCGTATCCCGTGATCGACCTGCCGCGTGTGTTGATGGCCGACGTCGGTGACGACGCACTCGCATTACCCGCTGGGGCGGCGCCATTTGAGCCGCTGGCGCGGGACGACCTGGAGGCGGTCGGCATGCAGCAGATGCAGGCACCGGCTCCTGTTGACCCGCCGCGTCCGATGCCGCAACGGATGCCGGGCCGCATGGGATTGTGCCACGGAGCGGTCAACGCTCACGCGGCTGTGTTCGTTGAAGCTGGTGGACAGGCGCTGGCCGTCGAAACGGACACGGGGCGGCCTCTGTGGCAGCGACGGGTGCCCCTCGATCATGTGATGAACATGGACGTGTCGCCGCGTGCGCTGGTCGTGGGCGGTCTTGTCGGTCGTGAGCCGGGGAAGGCTTACACGGCTGCGGTCGTGCTGGATTTGGTGACCGGCCGTGAATTGTTCACATACGCGACCGATCCGGCCCACGTGGAACCGTTGCAGATTCTGCGGCTGCTGGCCGATGACCGCCTGCTGGTCGGCTCGCCGACGTCGCTGCGCTGTCTCGATGCGCGGGGTCGGCTGCTGTGGGCGTCTGCCTCGGCGGATGATGAGCAGGATGGCATGACGGCCTGGGCCGTGGTCGAGGGCTCGCTGGCGATGATCCGCACGAGGCAGCCGGCCATGCGTCTGGTCGCCTTGGATAGCGGTGAAGTTCTGCCGCTACCGGGTCACCTCGTCGGGAATCGGGGCGATCCGATGGACATGCAGGCGGTGCAGGGGCGCTGGCATCTGCTGGGATTTGATCACGCCACGTGCCTGGACGATCGCGGCCGCATGGTGTGGCGCGACGCGGTGGCAGGCCCCGGCGGCCGGGCCATGCTCGCGCAGTGGCTGACCGACGGACAGGTGCTGGTGCTGGCCGCCGATGTGGCGGCTGACGGGGCGGTACCGCTGCAACCGGCTTTACGCTGGCTCCAGCCGCGCAGCCTGCGCGTGCCGCGGCCGCCGACAGCCCGCGGCGTGCCCGCGCACCAGCAGGCCGCCATGATCGGCTCGGCGTATCACCTTTACTTCCTTGACGCCCAAGGCGGGCGCATCGTCAGCGAGCAGCGTCTTGATCCGCTGGCCGGACCACTGGAAACCCGCCGTTGTCTGGCCATTGAGGGGCATCTCGTGCTCGCCGCGGCCGACAGCAGCATCATCCTCCGCGACAGTGCACGCTAGCACGCCATCGCCGCCGCCGGATATACGGGGACTTCGGTTCGATGGGTGCCTGGTGCCTCGCGGCCGATACAGAGACTTTCGCTCTTGCCTTGGTCCGCTGTCGGCGGTAACCTGTCAAGCGGGTCCAAGTCGGCAATTCGGGCGGTGATGCGTCACCGCCGCAATATGGTCTGCCCGCACGTGGGGTGTAAGGCCGGTTGCCGGGATCCGTGCGGAACTTTCGGAGGAAATGATCATAGCCAGGCGACGCTTTCATCCCCAACAGCGCGAGACCGGCAAGCGTCTGCGCATCAACCGACAGATCAACATCTCCCCGGTGCGGCTGATCGACGACGACGATCAGCAGATCGGCGTGGTGGACATTGAAGAGGCTTTGAACCGGGCCCGTGAGGCCGGCCAGGACCTCGTCGAGGTCGCGCCGCAGGCGCGGCCGCCCGTCTGCCGCATTATGGACTACGGCAAATGGAAGTACCAGCAGCGCAAGAAAGAGCAGAAGGCCAAGAGTCACAGCAAGCAGAGTGAGCTCAAGGAAGTGCGTCTTCGTCCGAAAATCGACGACCACGACCTGGCCATCAAGCTGGAGAAGGCCCGCGAGTTCCTCGGTGACGGTGACAAGGTGCAGTTCACCATGCTCTTCCGCGGCCGCGAAATGGCTCACCGCGATCTCGGCGTGCGGATGATGAATGAAATCCGCGACGGCCTGGGTGACATCAGCAAGGTAGACAGCCCGCCGCGACCCATGGGCCGGCGCATGACCATGGTGTTGTCGCCCGAACGCAAGACTGCCACCAAGAGCGGCGACAAGCCCGCCAGGCCGGCCGCCGAGCGGCCCGCGCCTCAGCCTGCGCCAGCGGTCGCACGGCCGGAGCCTGCCGCCGTCGAAGCCGATGACGAAACGGCCGCGTCTTCAGTGAGTCAGGGTTAACAAGTCAGGGTTGATCGCAACCGCCCGCCGCGGGCCGCGACATGCGACCGATGGCGGTCCGGGTGGCCGGCGGCCCTTCTGTAGAATCGCTGCCGCATGCCCAGTTCCATCGCCAGCTTCCGCTTTCCCGTCGGCCATCGCATCGGTCGGCGGTATGTGGTGGAGTCGCGGCTCGGCGGCGGCAGCGAAGGCGAGGTGTATCAGATCCGCGAGCGGGCCACCGGCATCCGCCGGGCGGCCAAGTTCTACTTCCCCCATCGCGACCCCACGCGCAAACTCGCCGTGCGCCACGCCCAGAAGCTCAACATCCTGCGGCACTGTCCCATCGTCATGCAGTACCACCACTCGGAGCTGGTCGAGGTCGATGGGCGCGAAATCGTCGTGCTGATCTCGGAACTGTGCGAGGGCTGGCCGCTGGAGCTGTGGCTGCGCGAGCAGCCCGGCGGGCGCCTGTCGCCCTACATGGGTCTGCACGTGCTGTTCAACCTGGTGCGCGGGCTGGAGGCGATCCACGCCCTGGGCGAGTACCACGCCGACGTGCACAGCCAGAACATCCTGATCCGGCCCACCGGCGTGCGCTTCGACCTGAAGCTCATCGACTTCTACGACTGGGGCCGGCCCGGCCGCGGCAAGCAGAAGCAGGACATCCGCGACGCCGTCGCCGTCTTCCACGAATGCCTCGGCGGGGCCAGGCACTACGCCCGCCAGCCCGAGGAAGTGAAGTTCATCTGCGCCGGCCTGCGCCGCGACCTCATGCTCAAACGCTTCCCCACCATGAACGCCCTGCGCCGCCACCTTGAAAGCTTCGAATGGCGCCGGTTCGCGTGATGACGCGCTGGACAAAGTTGCCCGCGCATCGGTTCCCAACCGCCCGACGCCATTGGCCGATACCGCAGGCGGAGTTATGCTCAGCGCATGCCCAAACGGCTGCAAATTGGTGAAGTTGAACTCGAAACACCGCTGCTGCTGGCGCCGATTGCCGGCTACTGCGATCTGTCCTTTCGGCTGGTGGTGCGGTCGGTGCGCGGCGAACACGGGGGTGTGGGGCTGGCGTGCACGGATCTGCTGTGTCCGCAGGCGATTCTGAACGACGCGGTCAAGACGCAGTGGCGGGCGGCGACCAGTGAGGCTGATCGGCCGGTGTGCTTTCAGCTCTACGGGCGCGATCCGCACATCATGGCCCAGGCGGCCTTGTGGGCGCAACAGCAGGGGGCGGCGACGATCGACATCAACATGGGCTGCCCGGTCGACAAGGTGACCAAGAAGAATGGCGGCTCGAAGCTGCTGTGCGAGCCGGCCCTGGCGGTACGGATCGTGCACGCGCTGGTGCGGGCGGTGCGCGTGCCGGTGACGTGCAAGATCCGTCTGGGCTGGGACGATGGGCAACTGATCACGACGACACTGCCGCTGGCCCTGGCGGACGCGGGGGCGGCGGCGATCACGGTGCATGGGCGGACGGCTGCGCAGAAGTTCCGCGGGTCGGCATCGCTGGCGGGCATCGCCCAGGTGGTCGAGGCGGTGGGGCGGCGTCACCCGGATGTGGCGGTGATCGGCAACGGGGATGTGAAGTCGCCGGCCGATGCGCAGCGGATGCTGGCGGCCACGGGCTGCGCGGGCGTGATGATCGGGCGGGGAGCGCTGGGCCAGCCGTGGATTTTCCGTGATACAGCCCATTACCTGGCGACGGGCCGGTTGCCGGCTCCGCTGCCGCTGCACGAGCGTGCGATGCTGGTGCTGGACCACTTCAACAACCTGGTGGCGCATCGCGGGGGGCGGACGGCTCTGGCCGTGATACGGGCGCGGATGAGCTGGTATTCGCCGCATCTTCAGCCCTGGCCGCACGTGAAGCGCGATGTGCAGGCCATCGACGACGTGGAGGCGATGCGGGAATTTCTAAGCAGCGGCATCGAGCGGCTGCGTTTTGAGGTGGCAGCAGCGCCATCGTGGGCTATGTCAGCAGGATCGAATCAGGCGGCCCTTGCATCACCGAGCACGACGAGGGGTTGACCGGCAGCGCGTCGGCTGCGGCGCTGGACCAGGCGGCCGGCTCGGCGCAGGCCAAGACGGGCCTTGGGTTGGAGCACGAGCCACAGCCTCAGAACCTGCACCGCCGCCAGCACGGCCGCGAGGATGTAGACCGGAAGCAGGGCGAAACTGGCCGACCAGCTCTGATCCGCCAGCAGGCCCACCTCCTGCCAGGTCGAGTTGGCCGGCGCATGATCGACGAGCCATTCACAGGTTTCGTCGATGGCCCACGCCTGGGCGACGACCATGCCCACCATCGCTGCGACGAGGAACCACAGGCCGGCGATCGACCGCCAGCGCGCGAGGCTGCTGCGCCCGCGCAGCAGCAGGGTCAGCTCGCGCAGGGGCATCCACAGCACGAGGGCCAGGTAGAACAATCCGCCGATTCCGGTTCCAGGCAGGCCCGCGACCATACTCAGTGTCCCTTCTCAAAAACCGCCAGCGGTCGACGCATGAGCAGTTCGCTCCACGCGGCCTCGACCAGCAGAATGGCATTGGCCAGCCGAACGACGAAAAATCCCGGCAGGCTCAGCAAAGCCCGTCCGATCTCGCCGCGGCGGGCAGCCCCCATCAGCACGGGGACGGCCACCACCGGGGCGTCGATCACATAACCCAGCAGGAACAGCGGATGCACCAGCAGGGCCAGCAGCGGCAACAGGAGCAGATAGACCACGGCGGCAAGCGAGGCATCCCAGAGGCCCACGGCCACCATGGACCGCAGGTAAGGTTGTTCGACAATCGGCCGCCAGTGCAGGCGCAGGTTCTGGAAGAAGCCATGCGTCCAGCGGCGGACCTGGCGATAGAAAAACGAGAGCGTGGCTGGCTCGATGGGATAGCAGACGGCCTCGGTCACGAAGCGGACGGTGTGGCCGTGCTCGTAGAGCGTCCAGGTCAGGTCCAGGTCTTCGGCGACGGTGCGTGGCTGCCAGCCGCCGACACTGCGGAGGACGTCGGTGCGATAGACGGTGAAGCAGCCGGAGGCGATCATCGGCCGGCCGTAGTGCTCCTGGATCGCCTTGCCGAAGGTGAAGGCAAAAAGGTACTCGGCATACCGGCCTCGCTCCCAGATGGTGCGGACCTGTCGAGGCAGGACGAAGCCGCAGGCGGCCGCGACGGTCGGATCGTCGAGCGCTGCGAGCAGTTTCTCGACTGCGTCCGGAGCGAGGGTGGTGTCGGCGTCGATGGCCAGCAACAACTCGGTGTCGATGAACTGCAGGCCGTAGCGCTGGGCGCCGGCCTTGAAGCCGGTGTTGTGCGGGGGTCGGACAACCTCGGCCCCCATTTCGGCGGCGATGGTGCCGGTGTCATCGGTGGAGCAGTCGTCGACGACCAGCACGCGGTCGGGCGGTCGCGTTTGAATCTGGAGGCTGGCGAGGGTCTGGGCGATGTTGTCCCGCTCGTTGTAGGCGGGAACAAGGACGGTCACCCGCGGTGAAACGGGTAGGCAAGCGGGCACGCGACCATGGCGTGAGGGGGTGGGCATGGAGGAGTCTGGGTTGTGCTTCGTGGTTGGCTGGCCGCCGGTCGACGGAGCCGTTGGGTGGGTCGGTGGTGACTTTCCATGCCCGCGCTACTCGAGCGCGGTTCAGGCTGTCGGTAGGTATTGTGGCATGTCTGGACGAAAAGTCCAGTGGCATGGGGCGATAATCCCGCGGCGGGCGGGGGTGGCAGAGGCTATCGCAAGCCTCACCTGGGAAGGTGGGGCCTATGGGTTGCGACAGACAAAGACCACGTTGCCGCGTGGTGTTTCCGGGGATGAGTCGGCTCAGAGGGTCGGTTCGACAGCGGCGGCACTCATGGACGCGCCCAGCGTGCGGACGTCTTCACGCAGCTCTTGCGAGACCTCGAGTAGTTGGGGGTCGGTTTCCAGCAGTTGGGCGGCGATGCGGCCGGCTTCCTCGCGCTCGCCGGTCGCGGCCAGTTCCTTGGCCAGGCGGGCCCGCCAATCGGGGGTCACGGGATCGAGGGCTACGGCCCGGCGGAGGGCCTCCACAGCCTTGTCGTGCTCGCCCAGCCCGGAGTATGCCACAGCCATGGTATCGAGGTAGGGCGGGAAGTCGCTTCGGTAGAGGCGCAGGGCTTCGCGGGCCAGATCGACGGCCTGGCGCAGGTCGCGGCCCTGCTTGATTTTGACCATGGCCAGGTTGTTGAGGACGGGTGTGGCCTCCGGCTGGACGGCCAAGGCCTTACGATACCATTGCTCGGCCTCATCGAGGCGATCTTCCATTTCAAAGACCAGGGCGAGGTTGAACAACTGCAGCATTGTGGCGTCGGGACGATTGGCCTGCTGCACCAGCATGTCGCGGCCTCTGTCGAGGAAAGTCTGCTGGCCGCTGCGTTGTCCGAGGGTGTACCAGGCGCGGGCGAGCATGGCCTGTCCGCGATCATCGTCGTCGGGTGTGGCGGCGGCGGCCTGATCCAGCCAGCGGGCAGCGTCGGCGGGATTCTCGATGGCGAGTACGGCCAGACGCACCCAAGTCTCGCGCCAGTCGGCGTTGACCGACAGCAGGGGGGCCAGCAGGTCAGCGGCTTGCTGTTCCGCCCCGGCGGCGATGAGGGCACGGGCCTGTCGCACGAGTACGGGGGCAAAGACCTCGGGATTTGCCAGGGCGCGGTCGACATACTGCTGCATGCGCTGGGCGGCGCGGTCGGCGGCGTCGAGCTGGATCTCAGCCTCGGCGATCATGAGGTCGGCTGCCAGCGGGCGGTTGCTGGAGCGCCGACGCCACTCCTGGGCGACACCCATGGCCTCGGACCACTGGCCGGCGGCGGCGAGGGCCTCGGCGGCCATCCAGGCGGGTTCGACCGACGAGGGGAAAGCCTGCATGGCACGCTGGGCGAGGTTGGCGGCCTCGGCGGAGCGGCCCGCGGCCAGGAGCTTGCGCACCACCAGCGTCTGCACCGCCAGGAAGCGCGGATAGCGGTTGGCCAGCGCGCGGAGTTGCGTAAGTAGTTGATCGTCCGGAATCGCGTCCTGCTGTGCCCGGCGGATGGTGGTGAGTGTCTCCACAGCTTCGGCGGTGCGGCCGGGCTCTTCGACGAGCGCGACGACCACGGGACGGGCGGTTTCATCGGCCGCATAGTCACGGATCAGCGCTGCGTGCGGGCGCATCCGATTGAGCCATTCGTCCTGTGGTATGGCCTTCAGACCGTGGTCGATGGCAGCCACAGCCTCCTCGCCGCGTCCAGCCTTGACCGACAGCGCCAGCAGGCCATGCCATGCGTGGGTGCTGCCGGGGGCGATGCGCGTGGCTTGATGAAGCTGGGTGAGTGCCTGATCGACGGTTTCGTGGCGAATCGCGAAATTGGCGCGGATCAACTGCGCCGTTCCGGGCGGCAGGTCCAGGCCATCGAGAAGATCCATCGCCGCGTGCGCTTCGCGTAGCTGGCCGCGTGAGGCATAGAAGTCGGCCGCAAATTCCACAGCCGGTCCCGACGGATTCTCAAGCAGGTGGGCGCAGATGGCCGCAGCCTTCTGCGGCTCCTCGGCGCGGCGGTAGAGATTGGCAAGCAGAAGCAGAGACTGCTGGTCGTCGGGATCGTGTTCACTCATCTGCTCCAGGATTGCGGTGGCGCGTTGGATACGGCCGGCCCGCGCCAGCAGGGCCGCGGCCTGGCGACGCAAGGCAGGGACCAGATCCGCTTGGGCAAGCACGTGGTCGAGCTGATTGGTGGCTACCACATTCTGGCCCTGGTCCAGCAGCAGGCGGGCATAGTCCAGACGCGGAGCCAGCAGCGTGGGACGAAGGTTGACGGCTGTGGCCAGTTGCTCAGTGGCCTGGGTGAAATTGCCCAGTTGCTCGTGGCAGACGGCTGCAAGCAGGCGTGGCTCGACGAGGTCGGGGGAGGCGGACATGATGTTGTCGAGCAACGACAGGGCCTGGGTGTAATCGCTGTCGCTGCCGCTGCCGCCAATCAGCCAGCGTGCTCTGTAGATGCGCCAGGCGCGGCTGGCGTCGCCGGTCTGGGCCCGCAGGCGGTCGATGGCCTGGTTGATCAATTCCCGATCGCGCCAGGCCGGCTCTGCATCAAGAATCAACTGCGTGGCTCGAAGGTTGTCACGGTGGTCGGCGGCAATCTCGCGCCAGACGGCCGTGGCGCGTTCGACGTCAATATCGGAGAGAAAGCGTGCCTTGGCCGCCTGCCAGAGATAGCGATCGTCGGCCGAGGCCTGGGCAAGCGCCTGGTCGATCAGTTCCAGGGCGGCTTCGTCCCCCTGTTCATGGCGGACGGCCTGAGCTTGGCGCAGCAGCAGTTCCGGAGTGCGCCCGCCGGCGCGCTCGGCCCGCGCCAGGCAGGCGGCTTCGAGACCCATGTTGCCGCGACGGCTGATGGCGGCCAGTGCCAGCCAGGTGGTATCCGCAAGCGGCGCGTCGGAAGCCAGGGCCGATTCGATTGCCGCGGCCGCGTCGTCCGGCCGGTCGGCGCGCAGCAACAGCGTCGCGTGAATGCGCAGCACATCACCGGGAACGGTGTCGGCGGCTCGAAGCAGGTCGGTGGTCAACCGCAGCAACTCATCGACCTGGTTGTTGACACCGGCGTCGATGGCGGCGGCCCACGCGTTGACCAGCGCGATGGCCGCCTGAATGCTGCGCGGCGCGAGAGTACGGGCCCACTGGGCGGTCTGCACGGCTTCATTGACGCGTCCGCCTTCGGCCAGCAGCCGCGCCATCTGGATATGCGGCAATGGCCACAGCGGTGCGGCGCCGGCGGCCCGCCGCAGGTTCTCGACTGCCAGGTCGCGCTCACCGAGCTGTGCATAGGCCTGTCCCAGCACCCACCAGGCGAAGACGTTGTCGGCATCGAGGCCGGTGGCCTGTCGGGCCAGATCCATGGCCTGATGCGTCTGGCCCGATTCAAAGGCTGCGGCCCGCAGAGCCAGTGCCCAGCTTCGGGCCTTGGGATCGCGTTGGCGCTGCTCCAGGGCGGCCACGAGAGCGTCGCCAGCCTGTTGCTGGGCCAGGGCGTAATGGGCCATCGCCTTGTGGGCGATCAGTTGCGGAGGCGTGGTGCGTCTTTCGGGATCGAGGTTTGCCAGCAGTTCGAGCACCTGCTCGTGCAGGCCCAGTTCCCAGAGTCGCTGGGCAAGCTGCCTGCGGATCTCGGGGTTGGCGGCGGCGGCATCGGCGCGGCGCAGCACGGCCAGGGCTTCGTCGAGATAGCCGGTGGCAACGAGCTGGCGCGTGAAAAGCGTGACGATTTCGGGATCGGTAGGCGTCCAGTCGAGGAGCTTGCTGACAGCGGCCCGCGACGCCGCGGTGTCCTGAGCCAGCCGGTAGGCATAGGCCAGCAGCAGATCAAAGCGTGGTTCGTCGGGGTAGCGGCCTTCGAGGTCGGCGGCCCAGGCGACGATCTGTTGAGGCGTGCGCTGCAGACGGACATGCACCTGGGCGAGCAGGAAAGGGCCCATGGCATGCTGCGGGTTCTGCTCGATCAGTTGCTCCAGGGCTTCGGCAGCCTCGGGAAACCGTCCCAACCAGACCAGAGCCAAAGCGCGGGAATGCAGAAGGTGTGGATTGTCCGGATCGGTCTCCAGCAGCTTGTCGGCCGTGCTGAGTGCTTCACTGCCTTGGCGCAGTTCAACGAGGACATCCAGCAGTTGCCGGGCGGCCTGCTCGTTTTGCGGATCGAGTTCGGTGACGCGCTTGAGCGCGATGGCGGCGCGGCGCAAGTGCTGGGCGCTGCCGTCGGGAGCGGGAACGGCCTGCTGGGTCTGGGCGAACCAGTAAAGCAGTTCGGCATCATTATCCGCCTGCTCAGGTCGGTCGCGGATGACGCGGTCCATGTGCGGCAGGGCTTCGAGGAACCGGCCGTCGCGGGCGGCCTGGATGCCGGCAGTCCGACGTTGTTCCAGCTCACGGGCGATGCCGGCACGCCGCACGGTGACAAAAAGCGTCAACAGAACACCAATGATCGCCGTCACCGCCAGCAGCAACACCAGCCGACGGCGTGTCTTTGCACGAATAGCCATTATGTTTGCGACCCCTTGATCACGTAAAGGATGGTTTTCCAGATGATCCACAGATCAAGCCGGAAGCTGACGTTCTCGACGTATTCAATGTCGTAGCGGATCCATTCCTGGAAGTCGAGTCCGCTCTTGCGTGTGCGTTTGACCTGCCAAAGACCGGTGAGTCCGGGACGGACGCTGAGCCGCGCCTCGCGCCAGGGCGGGCAATACTGGTTTTCCTTGAACGGACTGGGTCGTGGGCCCACCACAGACATGTGGCCCATGAGGATGTTGAACAACTGCGGCAGCTCATCGAGCTGGAGGCGGCGCATGAAGCGGCCGACACGGGTGAGCCGCGGGTCATCGTCGATGAAGAACTGCGGGCCGTCGGCCTGGTTCTGGCCAATGAGCTGCTGCTTGATCTGGTCGGCGTCGCGGCGCATGGAGCGGAACTTGTAACAGGGGAACTCGCGGCCGCCCATCGTCTCGCGCTTGTGGGCGAAGAAGATCGGCCAGCCGTCGTCAAGCACGATCATCAGCATGATCAGGGGATAGAAAGGCAGACTGAGGGCCAAGCCGAGGACGGCAAAGGCCAGGTCGAAGCCTCGCTTCATCGCCCGGGCCAGCGACGTCATCTCGCGCGGCCGCACCGGGCGATCGAGCACCGGGATCGGCTCGATCTCCTGCCAGCGCACCTGCTCGATTTGCGGCCGATGGGCGGGATCGTCCCAGAGGACGGCGGGTCCCACCACGCTGGCGTTGGCCGGGATCTGTCGGCCCGCGCCGATCCAGGCGGTGCCGACAAAGCTCAGGTTGTCGCCCAATTCGACCGCCTGGTCGAACCAGACGTGCGCTGACTGGCGTCGCGCCCTGGGAATGGTGCTGTCCGGCCGACGCCAAAGTTGCACAATGGCCTGGAGGGCTTCCATGACTTCCTCGTCGCGGCCGGAGTCAAATACGCGCCCAGGCAGGGAGGTGGTGGCGCGGTTGGCGGCGTCGATCTGCCGGCGGAGGATCCGCCATCCAATGCGGGGCGAGTCGGCCATCTGCCACAGCACAGCGATCTTGCGGTCGGTGGTCATGGCCGCGCGCGTCAATTGCGGGTCGGACCCGCCATATATGCGCTCGAAGCGCTTGAAGCGGCCGTGGGCGTCGGTCACCACCTTCTCGCGATAGCCGCGTTGACGCTTGTCGTGCAGACGCACATAAAGCAGTTTGGGACGCATCCACGTCAGATGCTCAACCGGGTCGGTGAGCTTGAAGATGACCAGTGAGCGTGGATCGATGAGGAGAAAAATCTCCGCGTCGTCCACGATCTCGGATCGCTCGCCCTGGCGGACCACCTGCACGCCGCGCGATGCCCAGAAACGATCATGCACCTGGATGGGCGTGAGGCCCCAGATGGTGGGCGTTTCGCGCGTCTGGGCGCATCGCTCGGCGGTGACGGAACCAGTGCGGATCATGACGGGCTCCCGTTGTCGCCGCCACGATTCTCACCGGTGCTGCTCTCGACCTGGTACGCCACGGCGGTGGCGATCGGTCCCAGCAGGCGGGTGGCGCCGCTGGGCGGAGCGCCGGTGGCCAACGCCGCCGATGCCAGGGAATCGCCCATGCGGCGGCTCTGCATCGAGCCGTAACTCGAACGTGTCACGTCCTGCCCGTCGGCCCGGTTGAAGACCAATCCTGAGAGATTGGCGCCGATGGACCACAAGTGGTCGGCCGCCCGCTCCGCCATGGGACGCTGCTCGCCCCGGGACACCGTCAATACCACGCCATCCACATGGGCCGAGATCAGCGAGGCTTCGAGGCTTCCGAGGATCGGGCCGGTGTCGAACAGGATCACGTCGTATTGCCCCTTGGCCTGCTCGATCAGATTCTGAAGCGAACGCGGCGAAAGGGTGGCCGCCTGATGAGCCTGCGCGGCTCCCACAGGCAGAATGTCCAGATCCGGCAGGCCAATGTTCTTGACGCACTGGTCCAGCACGGCTTGTCCGGCCAGCACATCGAGCAGGCCTAGGAGTGTATGCCGCTGACCGGAGAGGCCTTCGTCGATCTGCTCGCGGCGCAGCAGCCCCATGGCCACGAGCGTCTCTCCGAGCTTGCGGCCGGTGCTTGCGGCCAGCGCCAGAGCTTCGTCAAGCTGGGCGGCGCTGATCGCGCCCTGGTGCAGGAGGATCTGTCCGAGTTTGGGATGGATGCGCGCCTCGCTGCGGGTGGTCAGGCCGGCTCCGACGATGTCGCCGTCGATCAGCAGGGTGCGCATGCCGCAATGGGCGAAGGACAGGCCCAGAGCGAAGGTGAGACTGGTCTTGCCCGTGCCAGGTGCGGGGCTGGTGACCGCGAAGACGCGGTTGTTGTCGCCGTCGCCGGAGAGCTGGAGCATGGTGCGGATGTGATGGACGCCGAAGGCCGCGACAGTGACCTGTTCGGGGTCGGTCATGTTCTCCGGCAGGGCGGGCAGGATGCCGAGCATGCGGATGCGCTGGCGCGTGGTGTAGGTTGCGTCGTCGGAGGTTCTCAGGCGACGGTCGATCAGGCCCACGAGCATGACCAGTCCCAGTCCGAAGCTGCCGCCGGCCATGCCGCCCAGGGCGGCCAGTTGTTTGCGCTTGCCGGCATTCGAGGGAAACAGCGGATCCTCGCCGAAGCTCATGGGCGTGACACGGCCATACACGCGCGATTCGAGCGTCAATACATTGAGCCGGTCACGGTATCGCTGAAGATCGGCGTTGACCGATTCGAGATCCTCGTGCAGCTCCACGATGCGATGGTGCTTCTCAGCCAGTTCACGCCGCTCGATATCGAGGACCTCGAGCAGTTGCTGGCGTTCGGCGCGGCGGGCGAGCAACTGGGGCTGGGACATCAGCTCGAAGCGGTCTGTGGGCGCGGCGGCAACGCCCGTGGAGCCGGTGCCGCGCCGACTCTCGTTGTATTCCCGCGCATAGCGGTCGATGATGGCTTCAATGGCCTCAAGCTTGTGCCGCTCGTCAACAACGAGGCGGTGATTGAGGTTGAACTTGGCACTGAGCACGGCAATATAACTTTCCTGGTCGCGCTTCTGATTGAGGTAATTGCGCATCGTGGGGTCGGCGGACGCGATCTCGATCGGCGCGAGATCGGCCGCCGGCGTCTCGCTGGTGTCATTGCTCTGGCCCCCGTGCAGGGTGGCCAGAGCGATCTCGATGCGGCGAAGATCATCCTTGATCTCCTCGATCTGCTTGATCTTGGCGTTGAGCAGTGGGCCCAGATCGTCGCTGCCGTAGGTCTCGGAAACCTCACGGATCTGCTGGGTGAGCTGGCGGGACTGGCTGCGTTTGGCCACGAGCTGCTCATTGAGTACGTCGAGGCGTCGGTTGTCAGCCTGCGCGTCGAATTCAGGCCGCAACTGAATGTAGGCGCGGATGATCGCTTCGACGCCGGCCTTGGCCACCGCCTTGTCTTCGTCGGTGAACATGACGAGAATTTCACGACTGCGGGACGGGTGGCGGACGGTCAGACGCGAGGAGAAATCACCAAGGGAATAATCGCGCCCCGCCGAGAGCCATAATTGCGAGCCGCGGGCCATGTTGAGGTTACGCTGTCCCTGCATCAGCTCGACTTCGCGTTTGACGAAGTGTTCGAACATCGGGCCGATGCTCTGCTCCTCGGTCCTGACCAGGACGGCGGGCAGTTGCGGCTCCACATCGATGCGTCCGATGCTGGTGAACTCAAGCGGGACGGCGTTCCATGCCGCCGCCGCTCCGCCGAGCAGCCCGGCCAGCCCCAGACCGACCGCCCAGGGGTAGCGGCCGCGCAACAGGCGATGAGCCTTATGCAGCGGGTTGGCATGATGATCGGCATGACCGTCGGCCGGCAACGCATCCTGTCCGACCGGCAACACGGGGTACACACCGTCTCGAAGGGCCTGGCTCATGAGGGCACTCCCGATCGCATGGTTCTGATGGCTTCGCCGATCAAATCGATGAATTGCTCGGCGATCTGCAGGCGGTGTCTGCGGTCGGCCCCAGCAGACTTGAAGACCAGTTGCACCTGGGCGGCGCCGAAGAATTTCTGCGTAGCGTCGGCCTCAACTTCCCGCACGCCACGCATGTCGGGGGCGATGCGGCCGTCGGGCAGCACCATGAAATTATAGATCCACAGCCGGCCGGCACTGCCGAAGCGGCTGATGGCGAACTCGTACTCCATGGCCTCGATCACCAGATCATCGACGACGAAATGCTGCGGTACGCTGCTCTGGAGCGTCCAGCCGGAGTTGGGGTAGCAGTTCGGGGGGTAGTGCCCGACCATGTCGCGGGCGTTGCGGCACTGGACGATCAGCAGCCCCACGTGTTCGCCGATGCCGACGTGCGTGTAGTTTCTGCTGAGCACCTTGTTGGCCGACAGTAGACGCAAGGCCTCCTGGGCAACCTGTTCGTCTCTGCCAACCCATGGGCCGAAGGACATGGGAATCGCCTCGATGGCCTGCCTGGCGCGGTCGTGGAAGGGCGCGGCATCGACCGGCTTGGGCCGCCTGGATCCCTCGGCGGCGGCGGCGGCAAGCACCAGGGCCGCGGCTAGCGGATACAACCAGAGGCGTCGCATTGTCCTGTCGCTGTTCATGCGTTCTCGATTCGGCCATTTCGGCTGTAGTTATTCATAGGCAAGCGTGAAGGGCGAAACCGGCAGCAGCGCCCAGCGCAGCAGCCGGATGATGCCCAGCAGGATCAGGAAGGCCACGGGCAGCATCAGCCAGCCGGTGGCGTCGTGGAACTTTTCGGCGAAGGCGTCGGTCATGTGGCCGTAGACGAGGACCGTGGGGATCAGGCGGATGACGTTGCAGGCGATGGCCGACAGGGGACTGACGGCGAGGATCAGGAAGCGCACGTACTGGCGCAGCGGCGTGCCGAACGCAAACCCGTAGGACACCAGCAGCAGGGCGAAGACCATGCGCATGCCGTTGCACGCCTCGGCGATGGCGACCTGCACACCGTTGACCATCAGAAGATTGCCGGCCCGCTGGACGTCGGTGCCGAAAAGCTCGAGGACCGCGGCCGTGGCGGCGGCGGTGGCGGTCTGGAGGGGCACGGCCAAGTCAAGTCGAATCTTGCCTGGCACGGGTATGAGAAAGCCCAGTACCACGAACGCGGGCAGAAACTTGAGGAGCACATCGGTGCCCAGGACGGTGATGGCGGCGCCGATGGCCATGAGGACGGCCCCGCCATGCCAGTAAGCCTGGGTGGCGTGGTAGAAGCCGATGTAGGACAACAGCCAGCCGCCGCCCAGGATCAGCAGGCCGATCCAGTTGCCGCGGGGCACGGCCGCGCGCAGCCGGCCGCGGCGGACCCAGGCCATCCAGACCGCGACGAAAGGCACAAGGATGATGTGGCTGGCCTCCTCGTCGCCGAAGGCGATCTGTGCGATGTCCAGCCAGGCGCGCCATTGCACGGCCACGGCGGCGAGTACAAGCACCGCGGCCGCGGCCATGTGGGCCGGTGTCCACGGATTGCGCATCTTGATGCCGAACACTCTGACTGACACTGTTTGGCTTCCCTGGGATCGTCGATTTACAGGACTACATGGGACGTCCCATGCCGCGGGACGCCGCCCCCGCGTCTTCGCTTGTGCCGGCGTAAAGACCCTTGCGGCCGACGACCTCGCCGACCACCTGCCGTCGGGCAGGGACGATCGCCCCCGGACCGATGACCGAATTAACCACCACCGCCTCGGGACCTACTTCGGCCCCGGCGAGAATGACCGAATCGTGGATGCGGGCCCGGGGGCTGACACTGGCGCCCGGCTCCATGATGGTGAAACTGGTGCGCCATGATTCCTCGTAAGGATCGTGGCGTACCTTGTCACCCTCGCGCCGGCTCAGCGCCTCGATGCGCAGGGCGTGAATGTAATCGGCCAGCGTGCGGATCGGAAACGCCGCCGGTTCATCCAGACGTGTGACCTCCACGTGGAATCGCCCGGCGATCTTCGGCAGTGCCTGCTCCTTGAGATCGACAAACCCCACATCGGCAATCCGCTCGGTCACGGCACAGCGAAGCAGCATCGTGCCGCTGGGGAAGCCGTCCGCCTGGGCGACGACCGTCACGTCGCCACCGGCGGCCGCAAGCCGGCCGAACAACGCAGGCATCGGGGCGACGAGCAGTTGGGCGGCTTGGGCCACCAGTACACGGTCGTTGGGTTCGTAGTCGGCTGTCACATCCCGGAGGACGCCGCCCGTGCCGCGGAATTGCTGCGGATCTCGCTGTACTGTGATATGCGCCCGGCCGCCGCCACGAACGACGGGCGGTTGTGAGGTGTGATCGATCATGACCCGCACGGGCAGGTGCGCCATGTCCAGATGCTCGGCCAGTGCGTCAAGCTGCTGCTGCCACAGGTCCATCAGCGAGCCGCCGCTGGTCACCGGCAGATCGATCAGCGAGCGCTCGATGCCGCTGCTCAGCGGTGTGGCGCGCACCTTCCCTGCCAGCAGGATCACTTCCCGCAGCGTGCCGGTCTCGGGCCGGCAGACGGTTACGCCGGTTGCGGTTGACGGTTTGTTGTCCTTGACGTGCACCACGCCCCCTGCCTCGCGATTCATTTGCGACGTTTTTACCGCACAGTGTCCGGTGACCTCCGGTTGGTTACGGACGTCGCATCCCCTGCTACTTTATGCGCCCGCGGCCCCTGGTGTTCGCCGCGAGGGGGATGGGCGGGTCAAAGCGGCATCGGCGGGCGCCCGCCGTGCCGGCCGCGCCACCGCTGACGAAGACTTCCCATAAACAGTTCGACCGCAAATGGGAAGCCCTGCAGCAGATAGCGTCTGGCCAGCTTCCGCGGCTCCTGGCACAACCGGTGCAGCCATTCCAGACCCACCCTCTGCACCCAGCGCGGGGCACGACGCACTTGACCGCACAAAAAGCTGAAACTGATGCCCACACCCATCCACCAGGCCTGGGGAGCTGCGTCCCGCAGCATGGCGATGATCTGTTCCTGCCTGGGAGCGCTTAGGGCCACGAAAACGATATCCGGACGAGCCTCGGACAGGACGCGGCGGATTTCGGCCATCGTTGGGGCGTCGCGTTCAAAGCCAAACGGCGGGCAGAGCGTACCAGCGCAATGCAGACCTGGGTGCCTGGCCTGGAGGACCGCCGCAGCGCCTTCTGCTGCTCCGGGATCGCCGCCAAGTAAGAAAATGCTCCGTGCTTCCCGTGCCGCCGCCGCGCTGAGAGTGCTGATGAGACTGGAACCCGCCACGCGCTGCGGAAGCGGCGTGCCCGCCAGCCAACTTGCCCAGATTAACGGCATTCCGTCGGCTACCCGCAGCGTCGATTGTTCACATGCCGCCCGAAATGAGCGATCGCGGCGCAGCAAGCGCAAGTGATCGAGGTTGTGGGTCACGACCCACCCCCCCCGGCCCGCACGGAGACTCGCCATCACCCATTCGATGGCCTGAGCTTCGGTTACGGCGTGGACGGTGCCATCCAGGAGGCTGACCAGTGGCTCAGTCAACGGCGGGGTGGTTGGGGGCGCTGTAGAGGACATGGACTGGGTCATGATCGGTTGGGGCACACGTTGGTTTGAGTTGCCATGGTTGAAGCTGGGTAACATCGCGGTTGTGTGCGGTCGGCTGGGCGCGTATACTTAAGTTTTGTGCCCGATAACTCGGCAAGGCTCATGCCCGATAGCTTGGTCCGCCGCATTCGGCTTGGCCGGGAGACCAGGCTTGTGAGGACAGGCAGTGGCAGGGTGTATCAGGGGAGATTCATTGAAACTTGTGAACCATGGCCCACCACAGTCGGCTTAGCCGCCGGGGTGCCGCTTTGACCGGATCGTACCGCCTGTAACGCCTGCCTTAACTTCCCAGACTACCAGCATTCCTCAACTTGTGGAATGCATACAGCAGAAATCTTAGCTTTCCGGTTCGGGAGGCCGTGCATCAACGGTGCAAGCTGACTGTTTACGGCGGGATTGTTTTTACAACGAGGTGTGTGATGAACGCAGCGGCCCAGCGAATGACGAACTCAGGACGTCGACTGGCCCGTCCCATGGCGGGGTGGCTGGCGGTATTGACGGCGGCGTTGCTGCTTGGGTGGCTGCCGTGGTCAGGGTTGCCGAGCGCGTCGGCCGCAGAAGAGCAGCCGACGACGCAGGACGTGGCCGAAGTCGAGACCCCGGGCGAACCCGAGGTTGTGGACAATGGTGAAAACGAAGTCCAGAGCGATGCGCTGGATGAGAGCGGTGAAGAGGCCGACGCGTCGGACCAGGCGCTGGTCGGCGACTTTAATCGCGACGGCCTGGTGGATAGCCAGGACGTGGCGTTGTTGCTTGCCGCTCTGGCGGATCCTGAGCGGTATGTACGTGAAGTGGATGCGACGCTGACACTTGAGCAACTGGCGGCCTTAGGTGACTTCAACGGCGACGGGGTGTTCGACACCACCGATCTCGACCTGTTCTGGGCGGCGGTGCTGGAGACCGAGTCGACCTCGGGCGACTGGAGCGAGGATGAAGCCGGCCAGGGTACTGAGCAGGAACAGATGCAGACCCTGCTGGAGGAACTGAAGCAGCAGATGACCGACGCAGGCCAGCTTGATGAGGATTCGCAGGATCTGACGTCGATGAGCCTGGCGCTGGCGGATACCAGCTCCGAAGTTGAACTCAGCGGCAGTGAGCCGGCCGACACAACGAAAACGCGCGGTACAGCGGTGCGCGGTTTCC
The DNA here is from genome assembly GCA_964622625.1 of uncultured Phycisphaeraceae bacterium. Taxonomy (GTDB): domain Bacteria; phylum Planctomycetota; class Phycisphaerae; order Phycisphaerales; family Phycisphaeraceae; genus CAZCWM01. The sequence goes on from CAZUUQ010000002.1 coordinate 54,838, forward strand.
ATAGTGGCGGGGGCGTGTTGCGGACGGCGGGATCGGGCGGCGGCGGTGGCGGCAGCTCCGGCGGCGGCCTGCCGAGCAGCGGCGGCGGTGGCAGTGGTGGCGGCGGTGGTGGCGGTGGCTCATCCAACGGCGGGGGGGCAGGCGTGCTGCCTGATGACACCACCGGGGGAACTGGGAGCATCGGCGACGGTACAGATACCTCGGCCGGCGGCAATACCGGCGGGTCGGATACTGCCGAACCGACGGATCCGACCGGCTCGACAGACGGCGATACGGCCCCCACCGACCCGACGGCAGGCAACGAGCCCACGCCTACCACGGACCCCACGGATCCCACCGAACCCACAGTGCCCGGGGACACCACGGGCGGTGATACCGGCGACGGGACCGTGCCCACGAATCCCTCTGATTTTCCCTTCGGTGGGGGCGAGCCAACGCCCCATACCGATCCCGTGCCCACACCTCAGCCAAGTATTGACGTGCAGATGAGCGGCTGGAGCGATGTGCACACGGTGCCGCTGGGTCAGGTTGAGCTCGGTCAGACCGCAAGCCAGGCGGTGACCATCCGCAATCTGGGCACCGCCGACCTGCGCGTGACCTCGGTCAGCGGCGCCAATAGTGCATTCAGCATAAGCCCGACCAATGGTGGCGGCGGCGGCGATGACTGGTTGATTGCCCCGAACGGCAGCCGTTCGATGACTGTCACCTTTGCGCCGCAGACAGTGGGTTCGGCCAGCACCACACTGACGATCGCCAGCAACGATCCGGCGCGGTCGTCGTACAGCCTCAAGGTGGAGGGTGAGGGCTTCCGCGTGCCCACGCCGAAGATTGACGTGCGCTACAGCGGTATTGTCAGCGCCCAGAACATGGCCTTTGACACCGTGTACCTGGGCCAGCAGCGGACGCAGACGGTTTCGATCCACAACCTGGGCGATGCCGACCTGGTGGTGACGTCCATCGACGGCCTGCCGGCGCCCTATACGACCAGTCCGAGCAACGGCACCGGCAGCGGCGATGACTTCACGATCGCGCCAGGCGGCAGCCGCAACCTGGACGTGACCTTCGCGCCACAGACCGAGGGCAACTTCGCCGGCACGCTGTGGATTCGCAGCAATGACCCGGACCGTGCCGCGTGGACGCTGCTGGTGAGCGGACGCGGTGCCGTCGAGCCCCAGCCGCAGATCGACGTTCGCCAGGGAAGCACGCCGAATATCCGATTGCTGGCGTTCGACAATGTCGAAATCGGCCAGACCATGAGCGTGGCTCTTGCCGTGGCCAACACAGGCACGGCCGACCTTCGCATCAGCCATGTGTCAGGTCTGCCGGCGGCCTACCAGGTGCAGCCGGCCAATGGCTCGGGCAGTGGCGATGACTGGGTGATCGCGCCCGGCCAGACGCAGGCGATGACCATTGTCTTCAGTCCCCAGCAGATCGGCTCACACGCCGGCACGCTGGTCCTCACCAGTAACGATCCGAACGCAGGTCAGTACAACATTGCGGTCACCGGTGCTGGACAGGCCGTTCCCGAGCCCAACATCGCGGTGGATCTGGTCGGCGGATCGGCCAACGTCCAGAGCGTGAGCTTCGGTCAGATCGAAGTCGGCCAGACATCCCAGCGGACCCTTACTGTTCGCAACACAGGTGATGCGGAACTTATCGTGGATCGGGTTTCCGGACTGCCGACGGGCTTTTCAGTGGATCCGGCGAACGCCAGCCCCGGTGTCGGTGACTGGCACATTGCCCCTGGCGGAAGCCGCAATTTCACGCTGACCTTCACACCGACCTCGGTGGGCGGTTTCGGTCACACCCTGACGATTCACAGCAACGATCTGGACGCTGCGACCTACGCCATCGCGGTGCAGGCTCAGGCAGTCGCCGCCGCGGCCCCGGTGATCGACATCACCGGCGAGGGCGTGAGCAGCAATCTTCAGGCTGTAAGCTTCGGCACGGTTTTCATCGGCCAGAGCGCGGCCAAGGGACTGATTCTCTACAACAAGGGCGACGCCCCGCTGGTGGTGACCGCAGCCACGCCCGGGGCGGGCTACAGTGTGTCGCCCGTCAATCAGACCGGCAACGGCAGCGACGACTGGACCATCGCGCCGGGGGCTCTGCGTACGATGACCGTAAGTTTTACGCCAACCGCCAGCGGCGTGAATTCCTCGGTACTGCTGGTGACCAGCAATGATCCGCAGCGGCCGAACTACACCATCGCCCTTACCGGCAGTGGGGCAGTGCTCGACCCTGTTGTGGACGACGATCCCGATACCGGCGGTACGGGAGGTACTGGCGGCACGGGCGGAACCGGTGGTGACACGGGCGGCACGGGTGGCGATACCGGTGGCACCGGCGGCACGGGTGGTACGGGTGGCGGCACCGGCGGTACGGGTGGCGACACGGGCGACACGGGCGGCACAGGCGGATCCGGTGGTGATCCCAGTCAGGCTCTCGACATGGGCATGAACCTGTCGTTCGTGAACTATTACACTCTCGAATGGGTCTTTGTTGACGTGATCAAGTCGACCACTGGATGGGGCCCGCAACCGATCAGCTATGGGGCGCCGGTGATCGAGGGTGTGGAGACGACGGCCGACGGCTGGCCGCTGCTCAAGGACGGGCAGGCTGTGGGTACGCTCATGTTGCGCGACTTGGACGGTCATTACCCTGCCGGCACGTATGTATGCACATTCGACGGCGACGGCGAGTTGACATTCAAATACGATGGCGTGAATTTTTCCCGCGTCAGCTCGAATCGTTACCTGGTGCACGTGGATAAGCCGACCAGTGCCGGCATCTACATGACCATCATCCGCAGCGACCGTTCGAATCCAGTGCGCAACATCCGCATGTGGATGCCCGGTTTCGAGAACGCCCAGTCGCCGTTCCATCCCCTGTTCAAGGAGCGGCTGGCGCCCTTCAAGGCCTTTCGGTTCATGGACTGGGACCGGACCAACGGCAGCAAACGAGTGAACTGGAGCGATCGCCCCAAGCCCACCGACGCCCGTCAGGGCACGGGCAATGGCGTCGCCTACGAGTACATGATTCAGTTGTGCAACGAAACCGGCAGCGATCCGTGGGTCTGCGTGCCGCACCTGGCCAATGACAATTACATCCGCCAGATGGCCCGCCTGTTCCGCGACCAACTGGATCCCGACCGGAAAATTTACCTTGAGTGGTCCAACGAGATATGGAACTACGGCTTTGAGCAGAGCAAGTGGCTGCGGAGCCTCGACGGCACATTCCCCGATAACTGGGCGGCGAAGCTGGACAACGTGTTCCGCATCTGGCACGAGGAGTTCGCGGGCCAGACACACCGCGTGGTCCGCGTCGTGGCCGCTCAGCATGCGGGCATCCACCACGCTGAAAACCTGCTGTCTCGGCTAAACGGGAATTACGACGCCGTCTCGTGCGGCGCCTATTTCAAGCCGGACAACGATGTCAAGAAAGCGTATACATCCGCCACGAAGCCGTCCGACGTGATCCGCGATACGCGGCTGGAAACCGAGAGGCGCTGGATTCCGCTGCTTCAGCGTTATGCCGATCTGATCAAGAGCTATGAGCAGAAACTGGGCCGCGATCTTCTGTTCCTGATCTACGAGGGCGGCCAGCACATCGTGTCCGGTCCCACCGAAGTCGGCGACCCCTACCGGCAGGCGATCTACGACGCTCAGATTCATCCGGAGATGTACGACCTCTACATGATGATGATGAAGGCGTTCAAGGACATGGGCGGCGATGTGTTCTTCGCGTTCAACTACATCGGTGTGCGGCAGAACAAGTGGGGCTCATGGGGCCACCTGGAGTACCAGGACCAGGATCTGAGCAAGATGCCGGCGCCGAAGTTCCAGGCGCTTCTGGACGCGGCTGACGGGCGCTGGCCGGCGCAGACCGGTTCCGGCACCAGCACGGCCGAACCGATTGTGGCCAGTTCCTTTGACTGATCGCCCAGCGTCTGCCGCGGCGAGGACGGCCGCAAGCACGTGACAAAGACCCCCGGCCGCCATTGGACGTGTGTCCAGCGGCGGCCGGGGGTCATGCTTTTGCCGGCCGCATCGGCGGAAAGTCTGTGTCCCCCTGCGACCAGTCCGCTACGGCGAAAGCGGGTTGCCGGCTATGCCGATGCTAGGACGAGGCCAGTGACATGCGCGCAGCTCGCGGGTGCGAGGGGCAATTCCTAAGATGCCCAGGTGCACACGGCTCCGTGGCGATCAGGGGCCCGCCTGGGGTTGTTGCCCTGCATTGTGTGAAAAGGCTATGACGCAACGCGGTTCCATGGCGATCGCCGAACAACGCGATGACGGCGCGAGTCTGCTTCAACCGCCAACGGTCTCCGGCGGCTCATTGAAGCGCCGTGCGGTGCGCGGCTCCCTGTGGACGATCGGAGGCTATGGGGTCGCACAGATACTGCGCCTCGGCTCCAATCTCATTCTCACTCGCCTGCTCTTTCCCGAGGCTTTCGGCCTGATGACGCTGGTGAACGTCTTCATGCAGGGGCTCCAGATGTTCTCGGACGTTGGCATCGGTCCCTCGATCGTGCAAAATGTGCGGGGCGAGGAAAGGGCGTTTCGCGACACCGCGTGGA
>CAZUUQ010000002.1:59516-83215 GCA_964622625.1 uncultured Phycisphaeraceae bacterium
TCGATCGTGCAAAATGTGCGGGGCGAGGAAAGGGCGTTTCGCGACACCGCGTGGACCATCCAGGTGGCTCGCGGCTTCGGTCTGTGGGCGGCTGCAGCGCTTCTGGCGTGGCCGGCAGCATGGTTTTTTGGCGAGCCGATGCTGCTGTGGCTGATTCCCGTGGCGGCCGCTTCAGCCGCCATCGCCGGGTTCAATTCCACCAAGATTTTTCTCGCCAGCCGCCGCGTTGTGCTGGAGCGCCTGACCACCATTGAACTGATCAGCCAGGTTCTGGGCATCCTCGGCCTCGTGATTCTCGCGTGGCTGTTGCGTTCCGTCTGGGCTCTGGTCGTCGGCGGGCTGATCATTGCACTGGCCAAAGCCGTGCTCAGTCAGTTCGCCTTGCCCGGCCGCCCCGATCGACTGGGTTGGGATGCCGATTGCGCGCGCGAGCTGTTGAGTTTCGGCAAGTGGATATTCTTCGGCTCCATTCTGGGCTTCATCGCGCTCCAGGGCGATCGCGTCGTGTTCGGCCGGTATCTCACCGCCGCGGAGCTTGGTCTTTTTCACATCGCTGTGCTCATTCCCGATGTGCCCAAGCAGATCATCAACCAGATGTCGCATCGTGTCGTCTTCGGCGCGATGGCGCACGTGCATCGCGATCGACCTCAGGACGTGAAGCGGAACTTTTACCGCGTGCGGCTGCGGCTCGATCTGATCCTGCTGCTCCTTGGCGCTCTGGTGGTCTGCGGGCCGCAGGTGGTCGAGTTCCTCTTCGACCCCCGCTATGCCGCTGCGGGATGGATGCTTCAGCTCGTGGCCATACGCGCCGCATGCTTCTGCCTCAGCCGGCCGACATTCGCTTTGCAGACCGCCCGGGGACGGCCACAGGCGATGATGTGGCGACATGTGGTCAGCCTGCCGATGGTTGTTGTGGGGATGCCCATTGGGTTTGAACTTGGTGGCGTCCAAGGGGCCCTGATCGTGGTCGCCGTTTCGGAAGTGCCAAGCCTTATAATGTCGTGGGTCATGCTGGCGCGGGCAAACGTACTGTCGCCGCTTCGTGAACTGTGGGGCCTGGTTGTACTGGCGGTGGGGGCCGGGGCCGGTCTGCTGGCTGTATGGATCGTCGGCTGAGTTGCCCAGGTCACTGGGCACAAAGGTACTACAACCTCAAATGACGCCACCGCTGATTCATATCGGTCTGCACAAAACAGGCACCACATGGATGCAGCGCCGATTGTTCATCGATCGGGAGATCGGCTTTGACATGCCGTGGCCGCGCGGACGCGAGCGGGCCATCCTGCTGTTCGTCAATGCCCCGCCTTTTAGCTTTGACCCGCAGACCACGCGGCAGGCCTTCGCCGAGGGCATGGCTGAGTGTGAGCGGCAGGGACTGGTCCCCGTCATCTCGCATGAGGGTCTGTCGGGCCGCCCGATCGAGGGTATCTATGACGGCCAGGCCATTGCCCAGCGCCTGCACAGCGTGTTTCCGGAGGGGCGCGTGCTGATCACCATCCGCGAGCAGCGGTCGATGATGAAGTCGCTCTACCGCCAATACATCCGTCAGCGCGGCATCGGCGGGCCGGACCATTTCTTCGAGCGGTCCGACTACGGTGAGACCTACTACCAGCTTTGCCGGGCCCACCACCTCGAATACCATCACATGATCGTCTACTACCAGGAACTGTTCTCCCCAGCGCAGGTTCTGGCGCTGCCCTTCGAGATGCTGCGCAACAGCCCCGTGGAGTTTTCCCGGCGCATCTGTGAGCACGCCGGACTGACGCTACGAAAGGAACCGTCAATGGAGCACGACAATGTCGGCATGCGCGGCGGGGCGCTGGAGGCTGTGCGGCGGATGAATCGCTGGCTGCCGGCAAGGTTCTGGAATCGACGTGATGCGATGGAGAAATGGCTGATTCGCCGTGGCAAACTTCTGGACAGGCTGTTCAACGGCGAGAAAGTGGAACAGCGCCTCGATGCTTTTGTCGAGGAATATGCTCGCGACCGATTTTCGCAGAGTAACGCGATCACGTCCGAGCTGACGGGCAACGATCTGAAAAGCCACGGATACCTGTAGATGCATCCGTTCGCCGGGTTGCCGCGGTCTCGCCGCCCCGGTTGCGCGATGTTTTTGCCGCGCGTCTGGCTTCAACGTACCGCATGCACGGCGTTGACGGCCACGGCGATGCGCGGTGACGCCACCACGCCGTTCTCATCGAGAATCAGCCGGGCCTTGCGGGCGATGCCCGCGGCATCCAGGCCCGCGTCGGCGAGCTGGCGGCGTCGGCTGTTCTGCGCCACCCACTGCTCGGCCATGCCCAGCCGGTGGATGCCGGTCGTCGGCAGGCCATGCTCGTTGCACGCTTCCAGCACCGCGGAACCGAAGCCGCCGGTGATCAAGTGATCCTCGACGGTGAGAATCGGCACGCGCTGCTCAATCAGGTCGGCGATAAGGGTGATGTCCACCGGTTTGGCGAAGCGGGCGTCGTAGAGGGCGATGTTGTAGCCCTGGGGGGCCAATTCGTCGACGGCCGCCACGGCGTTGTAGAGCAGCGTGCCGTAGGCCATGATCGCCAGCTCCGGCCGCGCCCCGCGGGCCGGCCGCACGAGGTTGGCCTTGCCCAGTTCGAAGGGTGGGGGGTTGTCCTGCAGTGGATGGGGCGCCACTTCGTCGCGCGGGTAGCGGATGAACGACGGGCCGTTCTCGTATTGGCGCATGAACTCCAGTCCCGCGCGCAGCGTCGGCTCGTCGCTCGCGGCCAGCAGGACCGCACCGGGGAAGACGCGGAACATCGCCACGTCCATGAAGCCGTGATGCACAGCCCCGTCGCCGCCGACAAAGCCGGCCCGGTCCATGCACACCCGCACGGCCAGACCCTGCAGCGCCACCTCCTGGAATACCTGGTCCAGGGCCCGCTGCGAGAAGGTCGAGTAGACGGCGAAGAAGGGCTTGACACCCGCCTTGGCCATGCCGGCACACATGTCCATCGCGTGCGATTCACAGATACCCGTATCCAGAGTGCGTTCGGGCAGCTCGCTCATGACCTTCGCCAGCCCCGTACCGTCGGGCATCGCGGCCGTGACCGCGAACACTTTCTCATCACGCTGCATCAGTTCGATCATCGCGTCGGCATATGCGGACGTGAACGACCGGCCGCTGCTCTTGAGCTCGACGCGGCAGCCTTCGACGGTAAACGGCTTGGGGGAGTGAAACGTGGTCGGGTCGCCGGTGGAGAAGTCAAAGCCGTTGCCCTTGACGGTCTTGCAGTGCAGCAGGATGGGCCGATCGATGTCCTTGACCTCGCCGAGCATGTCGACGAGTGTCGGCAGATCATGGCCGTCGATGGGACCGACGCAGACCAGTCCGAAGTGCTCGAACATGTGGTCGTGGGCGATGGCGGCGCGCAGCAGTTCGCCGCCGCGGTGGTACATCTCCTCGAGGATGGACCCGCCGGGCAGGCGTTTGACCACTTCATGAGCCCGTTTCTTGATGTCGCCGAAGGTGGCGCTGACACGAACGCGGTCGAAGTAACTGGCGATGGCGCCCTGCGGCTTGGCGATGGACATGCCGTTGTCATTGAGTACGACCAGGAACTGCCGCTTGAGCGTGCCGGCGTTGTTGAGGCCTTCGAGCGCCACACCGTTGACGATGGAGGCGTCGCCCACCAGAGCCACGGCCCGGCGGTCGCCGTGGCCGAGCAACTGATCGCCACGGGCCATGCCCACGGCCGTGGAGATGGCTGTGCCGGCGTGGCCGACGCTGAACAGGTCGTAGGGGCTTTCCTTCGGTTCGGGGAAGCCGCTCATGCCCTCGCTGGTGCGCAGCTTGCCCAGCAGGGGCAGGCGGCCGGTCAGCAGCTTGTGCGGGTAGCACTGGTGGCCGACGTCGAACAACAGGCGGTCGCGGCTGAAATCGAAAACGTAGTGCAGGGCGATGGTCAGTTCGACCACGCCGAGGTTCGGCGCCAAGTGGCCGCCGGTGCGGCTGACCTGGTCGCAGATGGCCTGGCGGATCTCCTGGGCCAAGTCGGGCAACTGCTCGATGTCCAACTTCTTGAGGTCGGCCGGACTGTGGATGGCCGGCAGCAGAGAGGTCGCCATGATGGGGGTGTTCCTTATGATGGCCGCCGCGGCCGCGACCCATGAATCCAGAAACGTGTCGGGCCGTGAGCCCTGTGTCGCCATTGCACCGCCTTGCCCTTGGCCGGCCGCGGACCGGCGAGAAGCGGAACGATGTTGGCGGAGGATGCGGTCATGGGCGGCGCTCGTAAGTTCACAAAAAAACAATTGAGTTCGCTCTGAAGGACGACATTCTAGTGGCCCGTGGCTTTTGCTGCAGGCGCCGATGGGGGCCGGTGGTTGCCAGTGCGGTAAAGTCGCGGCTATCGGCAGCGGACTGCCATGTAGTCACAAAGCTGCCGCAAGGCCGCCGTCTGACTGTGTTGCTGTGAATCACCGTCATCGAGGTTGTCGAGCGCTTCCTGCGCCCGGGATGTCAGGCGCTCGACCTCGGCCCGGCTGGCGTCCACGCCCAGCAAGGCTGGGTAGGTCAGCTTGCCCTGGGCTTCGTCCTTGCCCGCCTTCTTGCCGAGTTGTTCGGTGGTCTGCGTCACGTCCAGCAGATCGTCAACCACCTGGAACATCAGGCCGACGGCCTCGGCATAGCGCGTCAGTGCATCCAGTTGCCGGGCATCCGCCCCGCCGCACAGCGCTCCCATGCGGCACGAACAACGGATCAGTGCCGCCGTCTTGTGCCGATGAATTATCTGCAAACGTTCCAGCGGTTCGACCGAGGGCCCAAAATCCGGCAGGGTGTCGTAGACTTGACCGGCGATCATATCGTTGGTGGCCATCGCCAGTTCGCGGGCAACGGCCGTCGCCAGATCGGCTCGAGTGATCGACGTCCCGATGATCTCGAACGCCAGCCCCATCATAAGGTCACCGGCCAGGATGGCCATCGCCTCGCCGGCGTGCTTGTGCAGTGTCGGCCGGCCGCGGCGCAAGTCGTCGTTGTCCATCGCGGGCAGGTCGTCGTGCACGAGACTGAAGCAGTGGATCAATTCGATGGCCGCCGCGGCCGGCAGGGCGGCCTTCAGCTTGCCGCCCACCGCTTCGCAGCTTCGCACCACAAGAATCGGCCGCATCCGCTTGCCGCCACTCAGCAGCGCGTACGCCACCGCATTCCGCAGATTCTCCGGCAAGGGGCGCTGCTTGAGGTAGTCGGCCAGAAAGCGATCCACCGCTGCGATCGGCTCGCCGAGGCGTGCCAGGTCGTCACGGGGCTCCGAGTCGGTGTCGGGCTGGGTCGAGGTTTGACTCATCGGCGCGGCAGCTCCAAAAAACAAGTCGTTCATTATAGAACTGTGGGCCGATCCTCACAAAGGCGAGGCATAAGTCGGTGATTTGCCATGCCTTGACGCACCACATCCGTTCGCAGCGCCCGCCCTTGTCGCCAACTGTTCCGCCAGCCAGTCGGCGATGGCGCCCGCGCCATCGGGCAGTGGATGAGCCCGCATGGTCGCGCGCATCGTCGCCCGCCACGTGCCGTTGGTCAGCAGGGCTGTCAGCGGGCCGGCCAACTGCTCGGCATTGCCGGCCGGGTCGATCAGGTCGCGATATACGACCGCTGCGTCCAGTTCCACCAATGGCTGGGCGTTGAGACGCTGGTGTTCGTCGCGGTGGAAGGGGTAGGGCAGAAAGATCGTGGGCGTGGCGTTGGCCCAAGCCTCGGCAACACTGCCGGCTCCGGCACGGCTGACGGCCAGCTCGGACCCGGCCCACCCCAGATCCATACGCGACAGGAAGTCCACCACCTGCGCCCGCACCCCAGCCGACCGGTACGCCTTGGCCACGTCTACGTCGCTGTCGCGACCCGTGATGTGCAGCACCTGCCAACCGTGCAGTGCGGCCGCGATGGGCGCATGGGCCAGCAGCGGCTCGATCATGCGGTTGAGGGTCGCCGCGCCCTGACTGCCGCCGCAGACCAGCAGCAGGGGACGTGACGGTTCCATACCCAGTTGCCGCCGGGCGGATACAGGGTCAGTTGGCCCGATGGCCGAGCGGCGCAGCGGGTAGCCGATGGTCTGCGCGGTCGGCCAGTCAGCCACCGGGTAGGCGGTGAACAGCTTGCCGGCCTTGCGGCGCATGAGCTGGTTGGCCTTGCCGGGCACGGCATCCAGGCTGACCAGTGCGGCCGGGACGCGGGTGCGACGGGCGGACGCGAGGGTTGGTGCGGAGACGAAACCACCTGTGGCCACCACCGCGACCGGTCGGTAGCGGGCTGTCAGGGTGGCCGTCGCCCGCACACTGGCGCGCCAGGCCAGCCACCACCCCGGCCAGGTGCGCGGGTTCATGGACCAGGGGCGGGCCGGCAGGATGGTGAACGCCAGACCTGCATCAGCCGCGATCTGCTGATCCAGCGGCCGCGGTGAGATCAGCAGGTGCGGTCGCACCACGATGCCGCGGCGCCGCAACGTCTCAACCACCGCCAGATTGGGATAGATGTGCCCGCCGCTGCCGCCGCCGGCCAGAAGAATGGTGGCGGGCATGTCCACGGCCTCGTGCGTGCGAAGCGTCGGTTTGGCCACGGTCGTCATTTTACGCCATCACCAAGTCGCCGGCGTCTCCCGAAGGCGCAGGCAGCCCGGGTAGGTCGGCGGGCGCGAGGCCCGTCGCGTAACGCTCGGCATACCGGTCCAGCGAGATCAGCGCCCCCAGGGCCGCGGCTGTGAGTATCCAGCCCGTCCCGCCAGCACTCATCAGCGGCAGGGCGATCCCCTTTGTCGGCAGCACGACGGTGACCACACCGAGGTTGATCAGCGCCTGCAGGCCAACGGTCAGGATGATGCCCAGGCCCAGCAGCCGCCCAGCGAGGTCGCCGCAGCCGCGAACGATGCCCAGACCGGCCCAGAAGATTGCCAGATAAAGCCCGATGACCAGGGCGGCCCCGCCCAGCCCCAGCTCTTCGCAGATGATGGCGAAGAGAAAGTCGGAGGTGTCGGCCGGCAGGTAGCCATACTTGGCGATGCCCGCGCCCAGCCCCCGGCCGGTGGCGCCGCCCTGGGCGATGGCTGCCAACGACGCGATGGCCTGGTACCCGGTCCCCTGCGGGTCGGCCCAGGGGTCGAGGAAGGTCAGCAGCCGCTGCACGCGGTAGGGGCTTTCGATGATTGCGAAGGCGACGACCGCGGCTGCGGGCGGGACCGCCAGAGCCGCCTGCCACACCCGCATACCGGCCGCCAACAGCAGTACGGCCGCGACCATACCGATCAGCAGGGCAGTGCCCAGATCCTCGGCGATCACCAGACCGCAGCTGACCGCGACAAGGCCCAAAGCCGGCAGCAGTCCCGCCGGTCGGTGCATGTTCCCCGCCCGCCGGGCCGCCCAGGCCGCCAGGCAGGCCACGCTCAGCCATTTGACCAGTTCACTGGGCTGGAAGGTGATGCCCCAGGCTCGCGGTCCCAGCGGCAGCCACCGCCGCGCCCCGTTAATGGTCAGGCCCACCCCGGGCACCATCGCGGCCACCACGAGGCCCAGCGCCAGCAGCATGAGCCACGGCAGCGGCCCGCGCAGGCCGGGGCGACTCAGAAGCCGCACCACGTCCATACGTCCCACCAGCCACATGGCCGCCAGCGCGGTCAGCGCGTGAACCATGTAGCGGCCGGTCAGCAGGTCCGCCACGCGCATCGGCTCCTGGCCGACGGACATCGTCGCCGAGTGCACCATCAGCACCGCGATCGCCAGCAGAGCGGCGGTCCCCAGAGCCACCAGATGTCCATGTCGCAGTCGCGGCATGCGTTTTTCATCGACCGCGTATGCCCCCGGGCCGCAGAAACCCATACATGGTGGCGGGGGTGCATGGATCGGCTATGCTCCGCCGTTCAGGAGTTCGTCTGCCATGACCCAGCGAGGCCATCGCGGAATTCAGTTCAATGTTCTGACCGTCATGCTTGTCAGCGGGGCCATGGGGGCGCCGCTGCTGTCGCCTATCCGCGAGACGCTCCAGCAGCAGGCGGGCATCTCCCGTGCCTCGCTGGGCCTGTGGATGTTCATCGTCGGCGCTGTCGGGAGCGGCGTGGGCCTCATCGGGGGCATCTATTGCAGCCGCACACCGCGCACTACGCTGGTGCGCTACGGCACGGTCACGCTGGCGGTCGCCTGCTGGCTGCTGGCAGTCTGTCGGCCCGACGGGCCGTGGGCTCTGGCGGGGTTGGCGGCCGCGTGGCTGCTGATCTCCACCAGTCGCCCGCTGGTGGCCACATCCAACGGCATCTTTGCCGACATCTGGGACCGCAGTCCGCACACCGGTGTGATCCTGCTGCACGCAGTCAACGCCGGAGGCAAGGTCGTCGCCCCGCTGGTGGTGCTGGTCATCGGCGCCTCGATCACTGGGGCCGGGCTTCTGTTCGCGGGCGTGATGACGGCGCTGGCGGTGCATGCCCTGCTGTGGTCGCGTCCGGCCGTCGGGGAGTTGATCGCGTTCGAACGGCATCAGGCCAACGATGCCGCGCCGCGGATTCCGCGCGATCCGCTGCTGTGGGCGTGTGCCTTCATGTTCTGCATCATCTCGGGATCCGAGGCGGGGCTGACGGCCATCCTTGGTTCACTTATCGAAACGTCGCGGCCGTCGCCGGTGGCATCCCTGACCGCGGCCCGCTGGGCGGCTGTCTGCACAGCCGTGCTGCTGCTGGGCATCCTCGGCGGGCGGGTGCTGCTGACACTCGTGTCCAGCCGTCTGGGCGAACGCACCATCATCACCCTGTGCCTGGCCTGCAGCGTGTTCACCTTTCCCGCCGCGCTGGCGACACACTGGGCCATCTATCTGCCGTCGCTGCTGCTCAACGGCGTGGTGTTCAGCGCCACATGGCCGGCCTTCTACGCCTTGGCGGCTCGCAGCTACCGGGCCGACAAAACCTTCCTGGCGCTCGGAGCCGCATTCTTCACGCTGCTAGGCACCAGCGCGTGCATCTACTTCTCCAGTGCCGTGGGCAATGCCGAGCACCGTCTGCCCCTGGCCGTGATACTATCGACAGCCGTGTTGCTGCCGTTCGCCGTGTTTCTCTACCTGACGCCCTGGGGCCGCGCCTTGGGACGGGTGCCCGCAGGTGATCAGCGGCTCGCCGCCGCCGTCGCCGACATCGACTGAGGGCCTACCGCCGATGACCTCGTCTGCCTTCACCTTCCCCGTGACCGCCGGCTGGATCCGATCGGTCTCACGTATTCCCTCGCCCGACGAGCCTTGGCCGACGGTGCGGGTCGATGACGAACTGCTTGCAGACCACATCCGCATGTTCGACGCCCAGAAGCAGACGGGCGTGGCCTTCAATCGGCCGTGGGGCCTGTTCATCGGCCGGCGCTGGCCGGTGCCGTTTGAGAACGTCGTCGGCGAGCGCCGAGCGGCGTGGGTCAAGGCGCTGGTGAAAGCCGCCCACGACCGGGGCGTGAAGATTCTGGCCGGCACGGGCATCTACTCATGGGGTTTCGAGGAGGTGATCGCCAGGTGTCCCGGCGTCGCGCCTGGCAGGCCTGAGGACGGCCGCAACCCGCAGGCGATGTGCGCCTTCGCCGACGAAGCATGGGACTGGCAGCGACGCGTGCTGGATTTTCAGATGGATCCGCAGTGGAATCTGGACGGCGTGTCGATGCAGTCAGCCGACCAGGGCCGCTGCCGCTGTGAGCGCTGCCGCAGACTCAGCGATGTGGAGCATCACGCCATGCTGCTGATTCGCAGCGCCGAATACATCCGCGCCCAACGACCGGACTGGGTCATCGGCCAGGCGTCGTGGGGTCTGCGCGTGGGCGACCCGGCCAACCTGCCGCATATCCAGGCGATCTCTCAGGCTGTCGATTACATCCTCGAAGTAATCGAGCGCTCGGCCCGCGCGATCGACACGAAGGAGGAAGTGCGCGGGCCGTGGCGCAAGGAGCTGATTGCCAGTCTGTCGTGTGCGTTTGGCTCGGTCGGCGGCGTGTTCGTCGGCAATCCGCAGCACTGGCAGCGCCTGCGCTGGTTCCTGCCGTGCGGCCTGCGCAATGCCGCGGCCCTTAAGGCGCTGCATGCCGACGGCGGGCGGGCCTGCGAGCACCACTACCGCGCGTTCGCCAATCCCGTGGATGAAGTATCGTGGCGCGTGGGGGCCCGCATCATGATCGATCCCGGCCTCGACGCCCAAATCGCCCTGCGCCGCGCCGTCGAAGATGTGTACCACACCAGCGGCGACGTGGCGCGGCAGCTCGCCGAGATAATGCGCCGCGGTGAGGACGCGTACTTTACGCGATCCGACTTCCATGTCGGCGACGGCGAGCTGTCGCTGGAGCCGCTGGTCTGGGCGGAAAATCCGGCCGCGCCGGGCCCGGCGATCTACCTGCGCGACCGCATGACGCCGGCCGCCCGGGCCGACTACGCCGACGAGCTTTGCCGCATCCGTGCTGACCTGGCGGAACTGGAACTGCCCGATGCCCGGCTGCATGCCGACACGCTCACGTGCATCGACGGCACACTGGCGGATATCGCCGCGCTGGCGTGACGATCGTGAGTGGGGGAGGGGAGTTACTCAGCCGGCAGGTCTTCGGACACCGAGTCGCTCTGCCGCTTGCGGTAGTCCGCCAGCTTCGCGGCCAGTTGTGCGTCCGACAGCGCCAGAATCGCCACGGCAAACAGGGCGGCATTGACCGCACCGTGGCTGCCCATGCTCATCGTGCCTACGGGGATGCCCTTGGGCATGTTGGCCGTCGAAAGCAGGGCGTCCAGACCGCCCATCAGCTTGCCGTCCATCGGCACGCCCAGCACCGGCAGCGTGGTGTTGGCCGCCATCACCCCCGCCAGGTGGGCCGACATGCCCGCGGCCGCGATGATGACCTTCAACCCGCGATTCGCGGCCGTGGTCGCGTAGGTATGCGCCCGTTGCGGCGTGCGATGGGCCGAGCAAACCTTCATCTCATACGCCACGCCGAACTGCTCCAGCACATCGGCCGCCTGCCGCATGGTCGGCCCATCCGAGGCGCTGCCCATCACGATCCCGATCACCGCTTTGCCTTGTGTCTTGCTCATGCCCGCCATGATACAGACGTGTCAAGTCTCAGCCTCCAACTCCCGACTCTCAGCTCCTAACCCCCAACTCTTCCACGCATCAGCTCCACCCACGCCTCCGGTAGCACCTCGAGCCAGTAGCGCCCGTGGATGCGTTTCACATATACCTTGCAGTCGAACAGCTCTGAAAGCGATTCAGGCGTGATGACGGCTTTGGGCGAGCCCGCGGCGACGATGTGCCCGTCGCGCATGAGCAGCACTTGCGCGGTCTGCGGCGACAGTTCCTCGACGTGGTGCGTGATGAACAGCACGGTCGGGGGCTGGGGCCGGGCGAGGATCAGCTCGATGGTGGCCAGCACCTGTTCGCGCCCGCGGACGTCCAGGCCGGCCGTAGGCTCATCGAGAATCAGAAGCTCCGGGTCATGCACCAGGGCCCGGGCAATCAGCGCCCGTCGCTGTTCGCCGGTCGACAGAAGAGCGAAGCGCAGATCGCGGCGATGCGCCAACCCCACCTGTCGCAACACCTGGTCGACGCGGTGCCACTGAGCCTCGCCGACCGCATCGTAGAGGCCGACGGTGCTGAAGAATCCCGTGGCCACCGCATCGCGGGCCGTCAGCTCCGCGTCCACCACCGCGCCGCTGACGTGCGACGAGGCTGAGTCGGTGGTCGGATTCACGATGCCGATCCGCTGCCGCAGGGCCCGGATATCGGTCCGCCCGATGGTCTGGCCGAGGACCGTCACCTGCCCGCGGGTGAGAAACATCTGGCCGGTCATGGTGCGTGTGAGTGTCGTTTTACCGCAGCCGTTGGGGCCGAGGATGGCCGTGCAGCGACCGGCGGGAATCGCGCAGTTCACATCCCGCAGGATGTGCGTCGTCCCACGCTGCACGGACACACCCACGACGCGCACAGCCGCGCCGTCGTCTGCCGCATCGACCGCCATGTCCGGGTCGGGTTGGACGCTCACGGCGGGCATCTTACGATCTGGCTCTATGCCTCACACCAGCCCGCCGCCACCGCCCCCTGCCGCTCGTCGCCGTCACCAGCGCCTGCTGCTGGAGCTGACCAGCCTGCCGACCGCGGCCGGACGCGAACACCGCGCCATTGCTTTCATCGAACAGTGGGTCCGCCGCCGCCGCGCCCTGATGGTGCGGCGCGACCGCTGCGGCAACCTGCTGATCCAGCGCCGCGCCGCCGCCACAGGCAGACCGGCCGGAAAATCACCCCGACCCCTTTTTTCGGGGCCGATGGTGATCGAGGCGCATCTTGATCATCCGGCCTTCGTCGTCACCGAGGTCATTGACGACCGTCACGTTGGTGCGGATTTTCGCGGCGGCGTGGACAGCGGCTACTTCGTGGGCGGCCGCGTCGAGCTGCACTGCGGCTCACGGGCACCACAGCGCGGCACGGTTAAGACCATCGACCCGCGTACGAACAGCCTCGACGACCACTACGTCATCATTGCCTTCCCCCGCCGCGTCGTCGCCGCCCCCGGCGACGTGTTGACCTGGACAGTCGGCCCGTCGCGCATCACCCGCGGCCGGTTGCATACGCTGGCATGTGATAACCTCGCCGGCGTCGCCGCCGCCCTCACCGCGATGGACCTGCTTCTGCGCAGCCGCGTGCGCCCGACGCCCGACGTCCGCCTGCTGCTGACGCGGGCCGAGGAGGTCGGCTTTGTCGGCGCTATCGCCGCCGCCCGTTCGCGGTTCATTCCCAAAGACGCGGCGATAGTCGTGCTCGAGTGCTCGAAAGCTCTGCCCGACGCCCCCATCGGTGCCGGCCCGATAGTCCGCGTCGGCGACAAGACGCACTGCTTCAGCCCCGAGATCACCTATGCTCTCAGCCACATCGCGGCCGGCTTGGCCGCGCGCGACAAGACCTTCCGCTGGCAGCGCAAACTCATGACCGGCGGTACATGCAACGCCTCGGCCTATCACAGCCTGGGCCATCGTGCCGGCTGCGTCTGCCTGCCGCTGGGAAACTACCACAATATGAGGCCTACGGATGACGCGGGTAAGCTGCGCATCGGTCCCGAAATCATCAGCGTCGCCGACTGGCACGGGCTGGTGCGCCTTCTGGTGGAAGCGGGGATCATCTTCGGTCGCGGTCAGCGCGTGCCCGACTTCGCCGATGTGCTGGACAAAATCTTCGCTGCTCGCCGCCACCTTCTATAGCGACTGACTCACACGCCAACGGGGCGCCAACGCCGTACCATGCACCATGGCCGCCGACGGGAAGCGGGTCACACGCCGTCCTGACGGCCCAGATACAAGGGCAGCGGGCACCACTGATCGAGCACCGCCGCGTCGGCGGGCAGTGTCATCACCTGCGACGGCCGCAGGGGGCCGAACAGCAGGCGTGTCATCGTCGGTCCGTCGGTGCTGAGCGCCGCAGGTGCGTCGGTGAGGGTGCATGTAGCGCCGCGGCCATCGGCGCGCATCTCGAACCTTACTTGATCTTCGACTGCCAGCACGACCCGCCCAGGCATCAATGGCCGCCATCGCTGCACCGCCTGCAGCATGGCCGTCACAACCGTTGGCCAGTCGAAGACCTGCCAGTTGCCTGCGTCCTCGACGCGCACCATTTCAGCCATGTCGATCAGCGGCTGAACGGCCGGCTCTACCAGCGGGTCCAGACGCAATTGCAGATCGCCTTCGCTTTCGAGCACCGCCCGCACCAGACCCAGGGCGGCGTCGGCATCGCGGGCGACCAGTTCGTCGATGTTGGGACTGCTCCCGCCGAGGCAGGCATACGCGGCCACGCGGCCGGCGGCATCGAGACCGGCCATCGGCCGAGCGCCCCATTCGATAAGGTTGTCATACAACCGCGGCCGATCCATGCGGCAAAGCTGCGCGTCGTGCAATGCACGCACGGCGGGCAGGTGTGGCGAACCGGCAGTGATCGGCTCAAGCTTGAGTGTCGGCGTCCGCTGCCAGCGAGGCTCGTGGCGCAGATTCGCCTGCGTCAGACGTGCATACAGCGTCACGCCCGCGCGCTCCCAGCCCCAGTAGCGATAGCGCTGCCGCTGACCACCGAGCCACGACAACGGATAGCCTTCGTCACGCATCGCCTGGAGCACGTGGTCCATCACCAGCTTCATGAGGCCGAGACGGCGATGGGTTGGATCGGTTGACACCCCGCCGATGCCCGCCACCCGAAGCGACGAGTCGCCAAGGCGCATCGTCAGCGGAAACACACCCACCACCGCGGCGATACGCCCGTCGATACGTACGGCATAATTGTTGGCCATGTCCGCGTCGGTCGGCTGGTAAACGGCCGGGAGATTGCGGGCGAACCAGTCGGGTGGCTTATTTCTGAACGCCTCGCTGAGGTAGGGAATCAGCTCTTTGAAGTCGGCGGCCTTCAGGCGGATGACCTGGTGGACGGTGTCCTGTTGTGTCATGGATCTTTCCTCAGCCGCGCCCCGTCGCTGGTCGCTGTGGCGAACGCGACTTGCTCACGCCGGCCGCAACTCAAAGTCGCAGTTCAGCGAGTCGCACAGCTCTTCAAGTCGGCTGCGCAGCTCGCGCACCCGCGCGTTCCCGGGCAGCGTCATGGCCAGTTCCATGCGAAACAGCGGCGTGCCCGTGTAGGCCCCCGGTTCGCGGCGGGTGGTCAGATCCTCGACGTTGGCGCCGAGCTGGTGCAGCACATGTGTGACGCGGTGCACGATGCCGGGCTGATCCATGGCCGAGACCAGCAGGCGCATGGCCCGCCCATGCTCGATGGTTGCCGACGCCACGCCGCTGCGCGTGACGGTGACGGTCATGCCCAGCGCCTGGGCCCTGTCGCGCGCGGCCTGCGCCAGGTTGTCGACCAGATCGGCCGGCGCGGCGGCCTCCAGCAGCAGCGCGAACTGCCCGCCGAGGTTGACCATCCGCGACTCGCCGATGTTCGCGCCCCGCTCGTGCAGCAGGCCCGTCAGCTCATCGACCAGCCCCGGCCGGTCCGGCCCCACGGCGCAGATCACCAGTTCCTGCATGTGACGTCTCCAGTGGCGCGGATTGTAGCGAATCGCTGTCGCAGTCGTTGTGAACGGTTCTACTGAAACCGGCATGCAGGCTCGCCCTGAGGAATCTAATCCTTGCTTGAAGCATCATGCAGTGACAGAGCGTCGATGTAATGCCCCTCGAATCGGGGATCGAGATTCAACTCGATCACTTCCAAGGTGCGGCCGATGCGCGCCAACTCAGACAGACTCTTGCGATCCAGCAGCGTCAGGTACGCCCCGCCCAGCGACGTGTTGCCCACCACCGTCACCTGACCAGGCTCAAAACCCGGCAGCAGACCGCATCCGATGGCGCTGGCGACGTCGATGTGCATGCCGAAGCCGCCGGCGAGGTAAAGGCGTTTGACATCGCGCGGTCGCAGGCCGGCGTTCTGCAGCAGCGTGGTGATGCCGGCCGCGATCGCCGCTTTCGCCTGGAGCAGCGCCGCGATATCGGTTTCGGTGACGACAATCGGCCGCCTGCCCTGTCCGTGTGCGAGGACGAAGGCGCGGCCGTAACCCTCATCGTCGGTGATGAGATACTCGGCCGCGCCGGGGGGCGTTTGGGGATGGAAGCGTCCGACGGGCAGCAGCAGGCCGCTGCGCCGGCCGTGGGCGAGAAAATCGACGTAAGCCGACCCGCACACGCCCTGTGGGTGAACTTTTTTGCCGTCGTCGTTCTGCCCGATGATTTCGATTGTGTGTTCAAAATTCTGACCGTGCGGTGGCGCGGTCATGCGGACGTGGCTGATCGCGCCGTGGCCGGCCCGCAGGCCGCAGCGCAGTCCCGCTCCTTCGAACGCCGGCCCGGCCGCGGTGGCACAGCCCACAAAGCGATCCGGCGTCTTGAGAAGAATCTCGCCGTTGGTACCGATGTCCACGAGCATGGTCGGCCCGTCGTCGTAGGCCAGACCGGTGGCCAGCGCGCCGGCCACGAGGTCGGCGCCGACATACGCGCCGGCCGCGGGCAGCAGGTGCAGTTGGGCGTCCACGTTCAGTCCGACGTCGCCGGCCGCCAGCACACGGTGATCCGTGAACGCGGGCGTGAACGGCGCGGTCCCCATCGGCGAGGGATCGACGCCCGCCAGCAGATGCAGCATCGTCGTGTTGCCGGCCGCGACAAGAACCGCCAGATCGTCGATCGATGCCCCCGCCTCACCGGCCGCCTGGCGCAGCAGCGGCATGATCGTCTTGCGCACGACGGCTTCCTGCATCCGGCCGACCATGTCGGGGTCGGTCATGCACAGGTTGATGCGGGTCAGCACATCGTCGGCCATGTGCATCTGATGGTTGAAGGACGCGGCCTGCGCCAGCACCCGCCCCGTCGCTAGGTCCAGCAGCATGACCACGACCGTGGTGGTGCCCACATCGATGGCCGCGCCGATCATCCCGACGCGCGCCTGCGCGACGCCGGTCGGCAGCAGCGGATCATGGCTCGCGGGAACGTTGAGACGGAAGCTGCTCACCACCTGCGGCGCGTAGGCCAGCAGGGATCGCTCGGGCACGCGGATGAATACCTCCTCGCCCGGCAGCACAAAGTAGGCGCAGCCCCGGCACGTCACCGGCTCGCCCGCAGCCGTCAGAATGGTGTCGTCGTCGCGGTGCCGCAGCCGCCCGCGCACCAGCTCGATGAGGCAGCCTTCGCACCAGCCCTGCTGGCCGCAGCGGGTGTTGAGCGGCAGCTCGTGGCGGCGACAGACGTCGGCGATGCTGCGATCGCTCGGACCGGCCCCCGGTTGAACGTCGATGCGAATGCGGTGAACGCACTGCTCACCGTCGTGGCCGCGTACTTCAATGTGCAGCAGAGCGGCGTCGGACATGGCGATGGTCAAAGCCTCGGGGGTTGCGGCTCGAGTGCGATTTCAATGACACGATCGTCGGCCGTCATGCGCAGGCTCTGGCCGGGTTCCAGCACCAGAAAATCCTCCTCGTTCCATCGACCTGACAGCAGCGCCCGCAGCAGAGCTGGGTCGCCGCGCACGCGGTCAAAGTTCCAGCCCAGCCAGTCGGCGCAGTCGCGCGTGTATTGCACGTCGGCGTCCGTGGCCCCGACGGTCAGATCGACGTATGTGGCCCGGTTGTACGCCTTCATCCAGTGCGTCTCTGTCTCCAGCAGAAACTCGGCGTTGTCCGGGTCGTACTTCCGCATGTACTCGTCGCGCAGCTTCTCATAGCGACGCGGCCCCGGCGGCGTGTGGTGGCGGTTCCAGCCGGGAGAGTACCAGTATGTGCCGGGATGGGCCGCGACATATTCGGCATAGCGATGACGACTGCCCAGCAGCAGCGTGATGCAGTCATGGGCCCGCGTCACCACCAGGCGGCAGCGCCGCGTCACCACGCCCTCGATGCCGCGACTGCACAGGCCGTATCCCAAGGCGATGGCGTCGGCGTCGGTGGTCTGCTCCACGTGATCGACCGCCTGCTGAAGCCGCTGCCGCAGACGGGGCGGATCGTTGTGCAGGCCCTGCTCGATGATCTCCACGTGGATCACAGCCGCGCTCTGGGCGGCGAACTGACGCACCTCGTCCTCCAGCACGGCGCAGGTGATCACCGCCAGACGTAGGGGATGCTGCGTTGTGCGGGCGGACGTCTGGCTGGGTGTCGCTGCGGTCATGGGTCTTTGTTACGGCGGGAATCGACGCCTCCGACCACTTTGTAAGCTTGGGAGCCAAAGTGGACAAGTTGGAGGATTGTTATATCTTTTCTTTTGCGGCGATACCCCGACAAGGAGTTGAAGCGATGAGCGACCTGACGTTGCTGACTGAAGCGGTCATCAAGGGCGACCGCAACCAGGCCAACACCCTGACGCAGAAACTGATTGACGCCGGCGAGAAACCCCAGGCCATCCTCGACGCCCTCACCGGCGCGATGGACGAGATCGGCCGGCGCTTCCAGGCCAACGAGGTGTTCGTGCCCGAGATGCTCATCGCCGCCCGCGCCATGAAGGAGGCGATGGCCCGCCTCGAACCGCTGCTGACAGCCGCGGGCATCAAACCGAAGTTCACCGCCGTCATCGGCACGGTCCAGGGCGACCTGCACGACATCGGCAAGAACCTTGTGGCCATGATGTGGAAGGGCGCCAACTTCGCCGTCGTGGACCTGGGCACGAACGTCCCGGCCGAGAAATTCGTCACCGCCGCCCGCGAGCACAACGCCGCGATTGTCGGCCTGTCATCCCTGCTGACCACGACCATGCCAGCGATGAAGAACACCGTGGCCGCCATCCGCGCCGCGGGCCTCAACGGCACGAAGGTGCTCATCGGCGGCGCTCCCATCACGCGTGAATTCGCCGATGAAATCGGCGCCGACGGCTACGCCCCCGACGCCGCCGGTGCCGTGCAGGCGGTGCGCGAGTTGGTCGGTGTTTGAATGCATCGTCTGCGGCCATGACGACGACGCTTACCAGCCAGCAGCGGGTTGATCGCATGTTCGCGCGGGCCGATCAGGACCGCGTTCCGCGTCACGACCATTACTGGCCCGACACGATCCGCCGCTGGAATCGCGAGGGTCTGGTCGGTGCCGATGCCGCGGCCCGCGAGTATCTGGACGGGGATCTTTGGCCGCTGTGCTCCATCTGGCCCCAGCCGTTCCCGAAGCGCGACGAGGTGATCGAGGAAGACGCCCAGACGCTGGTGAAGATCGACGCCTGGGGACAGAAGTGCCGGTGGTGGAAGCACAAGTCCGGCACGCCCGATCACCTGGGCTGGGAGTGCGACGGCCGCGCGACCTGGGAAAATCGCTTCAAGCCGGCGATGCAGGCGTGCCCGCTGCCCTTCGCGATGGAGGACGTCCTGAACCACGCCCGCGCCGGACGCAGCCGCGATCGCTGGGTGTATGTCACCGTAGCCGAGCCATTCGAGCAGCTTCGCCGGTTGGTGGGTGATGAGGCCATGCTCATGGCCATGGTCGATGAGCCGGACTGGGTGCGCGACGTGGCCGCCTCGTTCACCGATGTGGAGCTGGTGCATCTGCGGCAGGTGCTCAACGCCGGGATCGCGCCCGACGGCCTGTGGATCTGGGGCGACATGGCCTACAACCACGCCACGCTCTGTTCCCCGGCCATGTACCGCGAACTGATCTGGCCGGACCACCAGCGCCTGGCCGACTTCGCCCACGCCCACGGCATGAAGGTGATCTACCACACCGACGGCGATGTCAACGGCGTCCTTGATCTGTACCTCGCGGCCGGTTTCGATTGCCTCCAGCCGCTGGAGGCCAAGGCCGACATGGACGTACGCAAGCTGGGGCCGCGCTGTGGCGACCGCCTGGCCCTGATGGGCAACATCGACGCCCGCGTGCTGTCGACCAACGACGCCGACCGCGTCGAGGCCGAGATCGCAGCCAAGCTCGCGGCCGGCATGGCCACACGCGGCTACGCCTACCACAGCGATCACTCCGTGCCGCCGGATGTGTCGTGGAGTACGTATCGTCTCGTGGTTGACCTGCTCGACCGTTACGGGCGCTACGCATGATCCGCCCCTGCCGCGGGAGATATGCCTTGAACCTGAAGGAACGCTTCAACGCCCAGATGCACTACCAGCCGGTCGATCGCTCGGTACTCTGGGACTTCGGGTTCTGGAAGGAGACGCTGGTGGTTTGGCACGACCAGGGCCTGCCCGCATCGATCACCGATCCCTACAACGCCTCCAAGGGTACGCAGCCCTTCTTCGGTATGGATCGGCAGTGTCACGGAGTGCTCGATACCGGTCTGAGGCCGGCGTTTGAGCAGAAGCTGATCGAAGACCGCGGAGACCACGAGGTGATCCAGCAGGCCAACGGCGTGCGGGTGCTGCGCCGGAAGTTCATGAGTTCGATCCCCCACCATGAAGGGCACATTCTCGTCGACCGCGCCAGTTGGCGCGAGCACTATAAGCCGCGCCTTGATCCGGCCGCGCCGGGGCGGCTGCCCGACAATATCCCGCACCTCGTGGCCGACGCCCGGCAGCACGGTACGGTGCTCGCCGTCAATGCCGGCAGTCTGTACGGCTGGATCCGCGACTGGATGGGGATGGAGAACCTGGCCCTGGTGGTATACGACGACCCGGCCTGGTTCGAGGAGATGGTCGCCACGGTCGCGGACTGCGTGGTGGCGACGCTGCGCGGCTACTTTGCCGCCGGCGGGCAGGCCGACGCCTGCATGATGTGGGAGGACATGTGCTACAACGCGGGGCCGCTGCTGAGCCCGCGGCACTTTGAACACTTCCTCGTGCCGCACTACCGTCGCATCACCGATGTGCTGCAAAGCGCCGGCGTCGATGTGATCTGGGTCGACTGCGACGGCAACATCGAGCAGCTTCTTCCCCTGTGGCTGGAGGCGGGCGTCAACTGCATGTTTCCCGTTGAGATCGGCAACTGGGGGGCCGACCCGGTGAAATACCGCCGCGAATATGGCAGGGAGCTGCTGATGATGGGAGGCTTCGACAAGCACATCCTCGCGTCGGACAGGGAGGCGATCGCCGCGGAGGTGCGCCGCCTGGCCCCGCTGGTCGAGGAAGGCGGCTTCATCGGCTTCTGTGACCACCGCGTGCCGCCCGACGTGCCCCTGGCCAACTACTGCTTCTATGTGGAGCAGGTCCGTAAAATCTGGGGTCGCGGCGTGAACCTGCCGGCCATCGACCCGCGGGTGGCGCAGCTTGCGGCCGATGCGTGAGGTTGTTGAAGGAGCACGCATCCACTTTCTGGAGGACGCGATCATGTCGGAAGGATCACGGCTGCTGGCGGAACTGGCCGGTGGCCCGCTGCTGGCTGACGGCGGCATGGGCACGCTGCTGATGGCCGAGGGCATGACGGCCGGCGAGTCTTCCGCGCTGTGGAACGTGACGCATCCCGACATCGTGGCGGGCATCCATCGCCGTTACCGTCAGGCCGGCTGCCGCCTGATCACCACCAACACCTTTCAGGCCTGCCGTACGACGCTTGAGCCGCACGGCGCAGCCGACCGCGTGCGCGAAATCAACCTCGCCGCGGCCCGCAATGTCCGACAGGGCGGCGGGGACGACGCCATCGTGCTGGCGGACGTCGGCCCGTTCGGCGGTTTTCTCGAACCCATGGGCGAGACCACTGAGAGCCAGCTTCAGGACATCTTCGCCGAGCAGCTCCAGGCCCTGCACGATGGCGGCGCGGACGTGGCCCTGATCGAAACGATGAGCGATCCGGGCGAACTGGCTGTCGGCGTGCGTGCGGCAAAGGCTGTGGCCAATTGGCCGGTGCTTGCGACCTACGCCTTTCAGAAGGGGGCCGACGGCAGCTTCCGCACCATGATGGGCACGACCGTGCCCGATGCCATGGACGTCGCCATAGACGCCGGGGCCGATGTCGTCGGCGCCAACTGCGGCACGGGGCTGGAGCTGGCGGACTATCTCGCACTGGCGCGGCAACTGGTGGCGGCGGTCGGGGGACGGCGGCCTGTCATTCTGCAACCCAACGCAGGGTCGCCGCGGATCGTCGAGGGTCGCTCAGTCCATCCCGCCACGCCGCGTGACATGGCCGCGGTGGTTCAGCCGCTGCTGGATGCGGGCGTGCGCGTGATTGGCGGCTGCTGCGGCACGACACCCGATCATCTGCAGGCCATGGCCCGCGTCATGAAAGTTCCCCACGCTTGACGTGCCGTGGCCGGCCGTGAGAATCACGCCCCGTCGCCGCGCGGCGATGCGGAGGATCCCATGGCGGCAGGCGTGGCATTGTCAGTCCTGACTGGCCTGGTGTGGACGGCCATGGCGGCGGTCTTCAGCCACATTGTTGGCGGGCGCGGCCGCGTGCTCTGGTTGCTGACGGTCAGTGGTTTGATCGCACTGGTGGGGTTTGCCGGTCTGCTGGTGCGCTGGTCGGTGGTGTGGAGCGGGCCGGTGCCGCACGGTCTGGCGCTGGCGGTGACCCAGACGGCCTCGGGGGCATTCACGGCATTGGGCTACTTCGCCATGCAGCGGGCCATGTCACGTGGGCCGCATGGTCTTGTCTGGACAATCGGCCAGTCAGCATTGGTCATGCCGCTGCTGTTCGCCGTCATCTGGTTCGGCCAGCCGCTGCGTCCGTGGGCCGGCGGCGGCGTGCTGCTGCTGCTGATCAGTCTCGTGGTCCTGGGGCGTGTCCGCGGACACGACGCCGACGGCACGCCGCACCACGGCGCAGCCTGGCTGGGCTGGGCCCTCCTCTGCCTGCTCATGTTCGGCGCGGCACAGACGCTTGCCTCCATGCCGTCGCAATGGCCGGACTTCATGGATATCGCACGCGTGCGGCCGGCGCTTTACGCCCTGGGCATGTTCGTCTGCTACCTCGCGGCGCTGTGGCGGCCCAATGGGCATGGCGGACGTGCGGACGTGCCGGTGCCGTGGCGCGGAGCGATGCTCCACGGCCTGCTGACCATCGCCAGTCTGCTGTGCATTTACGCCGCCCTCGACGCCTTGGGCGCGGTGCGGCAGGCGGGCTTGATGTACCCCATCACCGTGGCCGTCAGCGTCGTTGCATTCCTGATCTACACGGCCGTGGTCCGCAAGGAGAATCCCGGACCCTGGGGTTACAGCGGCGCCGCCCTCGCCACGCTTGCCATCATCCTCATGGCCATCTCCTGACGGCCGCACACTTCACCGGCCGCACTGCGCCTGCTGGCGCAGATAGTGATCCGCCAGCGTGATCGCCAGCATCGCCTCGCCCATCGGCACAAAACGCGGCAGCAGACAGGGATCGTGGCGGCCTTTGGTGGCGATGGTCGTCGGCTCACCGCGGCTGGTCACGGTCCGCTGCTCGCGCGGCAGCGAACT
Source organism: uncultured Phycisphaeraceae bacterium (assembly GCA_964622625.1). Taxonomy (GTDB): domain Bacteria; phylum Planctomycetota; class Phycisphaerae; order Phycisphaerales; family Phycisphaeraceae; genus CAZCWM01. The sequence goes on from CAZUUQ010000002.1 coordinate 82,277, forward strand.
GGTCGGCTTGACCGCGCAGCGCAGCACGATCGGCATGCCCGAGCTGATGCCGCCGAGCATCCCGCCGTGCCGGTTGCTCTCGGTCACGATGCGGCCGTCGCACGTGGCGAAGAGATCATTGTTGGCGCTGCCGCGACTGGCGGCGACGTCGAAACCGGCGCCGAAAGCCACGCCCAGCACGGCCGGCAGGCTGAACATCGCCTTGCCGATGTCGGCCCGCAGCTTGTCGAACACCGGTTCGCCCCAGCCGGCCGGCACGCCCGTCGCCACCAGCTCCGCCACGCCGCCGATCGAATCCTGCTCACGCCGCACCTGCTCAATCAGCTCGGCCATGCGGGCCGCGGCCGAGGCATCGGGGCAGCGCACAGGGTTGGCCTCGACCTGCTCGAGCGTCACGGCCGCGGGGTCGGCGATGTCGGCCATGATGTCGCCGATCTGCTTCACGTACCCGACGATGCGCACACCGCAGCGTTGCTTGAGCAGTTTCTTGGCGATCGCCCCCGCCGCGACCCGCGCCGCCGTCTCCCGCGCCGATGAGCGCCCGCCGCCGCGATAATCGCGCAGGCCGTACTTGGCGTCGAACGTGTAGTCCGCATGGCCGGGACGGTACTTCTCGCGAATCTCGCTGTAGTCGCCGCTGCGCTGATCCGTGTTCTCGAACACGATCGCCAGCGACGTGCCGGTGGTCACGCCGTCGAACACGCCCGACAGAATCCGCGGCTCGTCAGCCTCCTGACGCTGCGTGGTCAGTTTGCTCTGTCCGGGTCGGCGGCGCTGCAGGTCCGGCCGCAGATCATCCTCCGACAGCTCCAGCCCCGGCGGCAGGCCGTCAATGATGACCACCTGCCCCGGCCCGTGGCTTTCACCGGCCGTGGTCACGCGAAACAGCAGTCCGAAACTGTTGCCGGGCATGATGCCGGGATTGTAACAGGCGGCCGC
>CAZUUQ010000003.1:0-47302 GCA_964622625.1 uncultured Phycisphaeraceae bacterium
ACCCTGTGATTCGACATCCCACGCGCACAAACCAGACCCAGGCATGGCGATGCCTGGGTTTTTTGACTGCGGCAATGGAGATGGGGCATGGGCCGTTGGCGGTCTTCTCTGCCGATCGTATCATGGCGGGCATGACCACCGTCCACGTTGTTCAGCGTCATGTCATTGCCGCCTTGGTCACCAACGAGCCCGGCGTCCTGGCGCAAATAGCCGGTATGTTCGCCGCCCGGGGTTTCAACATCGACTCGCTGGTCGTCGGCCGCACCGAGAACCCCGAGCTGTCGCGCATGACCATCGTCGTCGTCGGCGACAGTGCCGTGCTCGAACAGGTGCGCAAGCAGCTTCAGAAGCTGGTGTCGGTCGTCAAGGTCGTGGATTACAAGGACGTGCCCTACGTCGAGCGCGACCTGATGCTGGTGCAGGTGACGACGGCGCCGTCGAGCCGCGGGGCAGGCGGCACGGCCGACGCGGCTGCGAACCAGGCGATCTCGGCGGCCCATCGTTCCGAGTTGATCGAACTGGCCAACCTGTTTCGGGCCAAGGTCGTCGACGTCGGGGCTGATCGGCTCATGATCGAGCTGTCTGGCACGGAGGACAAGATTGAGGCGTTCATCCGCCTGATCCAGCCTTACGGCGTGGTGGAGCTGGCGCGAACGGGGGTCATCGCCATGCCCCGCGGCGACGCCGGCCCTGCCCGCCCGCGCGCCGCCGCCCCGGCCGGGCCCACCATCGACGCTAGCGACCTGCCGCCGGGATAACGCGCCCCGCCGCCCCGCTCAATACTGGGCCGCCCATGGACCGATACTACCCTGCACGGCTGTTGCGGGCCTCTGGCGGCTGCGATCCGCGGCGAGCTTCGCAGAGCAGCATGGTCTGATGTTCTCCTGCTCGACATCTTTTGCCTCGCGGACTGACCCATGACGCAGACCGATCAGCGCTTGACCATCGCTCATGTCACGCATGAGGCCGTCGAACACCTCGGCGGCATCGGCACGGTCCTGCAGGGCATGATGACCAGCCCGGTCTACCAGCGGCAAGTCAAGCGCTCCATCCTCGTCGGACCGACCGTCAACCATCTGGCACCCGATCCGGAAACGCGCCTGGGTCCGCACGGCAAGGTGCTCTACAGCTCCGTCGATCAGATCGACCGGGCCCACATGGCCCACAAGTTCCGCCCCATCGAGTGGGCGTTCAACGTGGCCATCACCTACGGCACGCGGCACTACGACATGCCGGGCGAGGACCGCACCGGCGAGGCCGAGGTGCTGCTGATCGACGTTTTCCGCTTCAATGCCGATCGCCTGAACATCTTCAAACTGCGGCTGTGGGAGTCGTTCGGTATCGACTCAGGCCGCTATGAATCGGCTTGGGATTACGAGGAATATGTCCGTCTGGCCGAGCCGGCCTACTACGCCATCCTCGCCCTGCTGGGTGACGATCCCAACCCGTGCGTGCTCTTCAGCCACGAGTTCATGGGCATGCCCGCGGCCCTGCAGGCGATTCTCGACGGCCAGCAGCGTTTCCGCACGGTGTTTCACGCCCACGAATGCGCCACCGCCCGCCGCCTGGTCGAGGATCACGCCGGCCACGACACGATGTTCTACAACGTGCTTCGCCAGGCCATGGCCCAGGGCCGCTGCGTTGAGGATGTCTTCGGCGATCAGAGCCACCTGCTGCGCCACGCCCTGGTCAGCCGGGCCCACTTGCTCGACGGCATCGTGGCTGTCGGCGACTGGACGCGCGAGGAGATGCGTTTTCTCAGCCCGCGCTTTGCCGACAAGCCGATCGACCTGGTCTACAACGGCATTCCTGCGATGCGCGTCGACTTGGCGGCCAAGCTCGCCAGCCGCGGCATGCTGGTGGACTACACCGACGCGATCCTGGGCTACCGGCCGGACGTGGTGATGACGCACGTGACGAGGCCGGTGATCAGCAAGGGGCTTTGGCGCGACCTGAAAGTCTGCCACGCCCTGGAGCCGCTGCTGGCCCGCGATGACAGGACGGCTGTGCTGTATGTGCTGACCAGCGGCGGAGGCGTGCGCCGGCCGCAGGACGTGCTGCGGATGGAGCAGACCTACGGCTGGCCGGCGGCGCACCGTCACGGTTTTCCCGACCTGGTCGGCCCGGAGGCCGACTTGTGGCGCGACATCGACGCCTTCAATGCCGGCCACACGCGCGTGCAGGTCGTGCTGGTCAACCAGTTCGGCTGGGACCGGTCCCGCATCGGCCGGCGCCTGCCCGCCAACATGAACATCGCCGACCTGCGTCGCGCCACCGACGTGGAGTTCGGCATGGCCACTTATGAGCCGTTCGGCATCAGCCCGCTGGAACCGCTGGGCAGCGGCGCGGTGTGTGTGATCTCCAACGTCTGCGGGTGCAAGGGCTTCGTGGACCACGTGGCGAATGGTTCCGGCGAGCCCAACGTCCTTGAGGCGGATTTCACCCGCCTCGATCGTCCGCGCAGCATCCCCGAACTTCTGGCCATGACCCGTGACCAGCGCAACGCCATCGAGGAGACCGTTGCCGCCGAGTTGGCCCAGCGACTATACGCGGCTGTGCCACAGTCCAACGAGCAGCGTCAAAGGCTCATTGACGGCGGGCAGTCCCTGGTGGCGAAGATGGGCTGGGACCAGGTGCTCGAGGAGGGTTTGCTGCCGCTACTGCACCGGCTGGTAACTGTGGCCAACGACGTGCCGGCCTGAGGCTCTGCCCGCCCGGAGTAACTTACGCCGTATCACTCGACCCCGCCGCATCGCGAGGTTAAAATCATTGGCCCACCGCGGCTGACTACCGAACCGTCCCGCCCGCCCGACATGGGCACACGAGCACCAGGCCATGTTCCGCAAGATGATGCGAGCCAAGATTCACCGCGCCACGGTGACTTTCGCCAACCCCGACTACGTCGGCTCGATCACCATCGACGCCGACCTGCTGCGGGCCGCGGAGATCCGCCCCAACGAGGCGGTGCACGTGCTGGATATCGACAACGGCGCGCGGTTTGAGACCTACGTCATCCGCGGCGAGGCCGGCTGCGGTGTCATCGGCATCAACGGGGCGGCCGCCCGACTTACGGAAGTCGGTCACAAGGTCATCATCGTGGCCTACGGCCTGCTCAACGAGCCGGACCTGGACGAGCATCTGGGCCGCGTCATCGTCGTCGACGCCGACAACCGCATCGCCCAGCGCCTGACCTACGACAGCCGGCACCACCCCGCCGACGCCGCGACAACGGCGATCGACGCATCCCCCCTCGCCTGAGGGCGCGACGGGCGTCCCGTCCGTCTGTCCGTCCCCAGCGGCACGAATTACAGTCGGCCGAGACGGCTGCGCCACCGTCCAGTGCCCCGAACCGCGACGGGCCACACGATACACTGACGAGCGTCACCACCCGCTGGTTTGCGCGGAACGTCACATGGCCATACGCCTTCGCCTGAGCCTGGCCGCCAAGTGCCAACTGCTGTTCGGCGCGGCCGTGGTGTTGATCCTCACCGCGGCCCTGGCGGTGCCGTGGCATCGCATGCGCACCCTCGTCATCGAGGGCCAGGAAGAGGCTGCCCGCCGCCTGGCGGATGCCTGGCTCAACAGCAAGATCGAGCTGGGGTCTGAACTGGTGCCCGTTGAACACCTGCGCCCCATCGAGGCGGCCGAGCGCGGCACGGGCCTGATGCTCACGCTCGTGGCCCGCGACGAGTTCGATCTGGCAGCCACGCGCAGCGAATTTCTGCGCCGCGGCATCGAACTATTCCAGACCCGCGACGACCGCGACGAATTGTTCGAGGCGGCAGGTACGCTGCGCGACCAGACCGTCTTCCGCTACGCCCGCGCCATCCGCCGCAGCGATCTGTCGCGCATCCGCAGCGGCGCGGAGATCGGCTTCGGATCGGCTGTGGGATCGACCGTCCTGGCCGACCCTGTCGAGATGGTTCTGCTGCTGCAACTGCGCACCGAGCTGGTCGGCACGCAGCTCATGCGCAACCGCCTCTACCTCCTGGCGGCCGGCCTGTTGGCCGGTCTGCTGGCCATCGCCGCCTTCTACTTCATTACCATGCGCATCATCCTCTCGCCCGTCCGTGTGCTGCGTGACACGGCCGAAAGGGTATCGGCCGGCGACCTGGCCATCCGCTCCGAAATCAGCACCGGCGACGAGTTCGAGCAGCTGGCCAATACCTTCAACGCCATGCTCGAATCGCTCAAGGCCAACGAGGACAAACTGCGCTCAGCCAACAAGAGCCTGGACCTCAAGCTCGGCGAGCTGGCGCAGAGCAACGTCGCACTGGACGAAGCCAACAAACTCAAGAGTGAGTTCCTGGCCAACGTCTCGCACGAGCTGCGCACGCCGCTGCACTCGGTCATCGGCTTCGCCGAAGTGCTCCAGGAAACCCTTCAGGGCCGCACCGGGCCCGTGGACGAGAAGCGCCATCGCTATATCGCCAACATCATCACCTCCAGCCGCCGCCTGCTGGACCTGATCAACGATCTGCTGGATCTGGCGAAGATCGAGGCCGGCCGCCTGGAGGTGCGCCTCAGCACGGTGTCGATCCCCGACACCACCGAGGCCCTGCTGAACCTCATCCGCCCCCAGGCCGAGAAGAAAAACCTGACGCTGCGCCGCAAGGTCGAACCGGGCCTGCCGCCGATCGAAACGGATCCGGGCAAGGTGCAGCAGATCCTCTTCAACTTCCTGTCCAATGCAGTCAAGTTCAGTCCCCCCGAGGCGACGATCACGATCACCGCATCGGCCGAACGGGCCAGAGACGACAAGACCGACAAGGCTGAGAAATCTGATCATCCCGATGCACCGGTGCGGGCGGTACGCATCACCGTCACCGATACCGGCCCGGGCATCGCCCTCGAAGATCATCCCCGGATTTTCGAGAAATTCGTGCAACTCGATGAGACGGCCACGCGGGAGTATGGCGGCACCGGCCTGGGCCTGACCATCAGCCGCGACCTGGCGAAACTGCTGGGCGCGCGGATCGAGGTCGACAGCGAGCGAGGCCGCGGCGCGAGCTTCATCCTGATTCTGCCGCTGACACCCCCCAGCCAGATCGCCGCCCTCATGCCCGAATCGGCAGGCATGCCCGCGCAAAGCGCCTGACCTCCATCATCCCCGCGCCAGATTCGACACGGACACGTCAGCGCGGTGCAGAAGCGCCGTCACCGCCGCCATGGCCGCATCTAGCCGTGCCCGCGCTGCTTCGATCGTATCGGCACCCGCGGCAAGCGGCATAGACAGGCGAATCAGACGGCCGCGTGTGTCGGCACTCGCATGCGCCATCATTCGCACGTGCTGCACGGCAAAACTGGTGGTCCGCGTCGAACCGTGCTGATAGACGAAGATGTGCAGTTCCCGCGCCGGGCCGCGCTGCACCAGCAGTTCCACCACATGCTGACCCTCAGGCCCGGGGCGCACCACGCGTTGCAGCAGCTCGTCGCCGCGGCCGGTCAGGCAGACCTCCGGCGGATGCAGCAGGTCGCGCCGCCGGCCGGCTTCCACGATCAACAGATCAATTGGCGCCGAAACCTCGTCACGCGCCCGCACGCCGTCGACTGGGATAAACCGCTCGTAGCACCACCGACCCGACGCCAGCCAGGCCCGCGTCTTCTCATCCAGACCGATCGCTTCGGAAGTCAGCAGTTCGTCGCCGACCTGGATGGCCGCACTCGGCATCAGCAGGCGAGAATCCGCCCATACCGTATCCGTCTCGGGCGCGCCGGCCAACCATGTACTCAGCGCCGCCGACAGCGCCAGCAGACCCGCCACCGTCCAGGCTGGACGCACAGAGGGCATCGCGGCCCAACACGTGTCGCCATGCGATCGCCTGTCGGCTGTTGGTCGATGCAGCCCAGCTTCCAGCAGCCCCAGCAGTGCCAACGCGCCCAGGAACATAGCCGGGCCGGACCCGTCGTGCAGCCAACCGCCCTCGCTCGCCGCCGCCACGCCCCACCACGACGCCCCGACGATCAGCACTGCCACACGCGCCACATTCACCATCAGCGCCAGCGGCAGCGCGGCCACGATCAGCAGCCCGCATCGCCACCCCCGCAGACGGCACACGGCCGCGAAAAGCACGACCGTGAAGAGGATCGCAATCAGGCTGCGCAAGCCGCTGCACACGCTGCCAATCAGCAGTGCGGCCGGTTGTGAGCTGCCGGCCTCGGCCAGCAGCACATAGCTGCCTTGCCGCGCGATCTGCCCGCCGGCCAACGGGCCAACCAGCGTCATCGCTCCGTCGATGGCCAGTTCCTTTAGCGCCAGGTTCAGTCGCGCCATGCCGACCATCGGCCAAGGCACGGCCAACGCCGCCAGTGCCAGCGCCCACCCATAGAGCTGCAGCGCCGCCCATCCGCCCGTCACCAGCGCCCCGGCCGCCGCCGCAGCCAGCAGCGCATAGGCGGCAACAAACATCACATCCGCCCACCGCGCCAGTCCGTACAACAGCAATGCCGCCACGAGCACACACCAGCCGATCAAATGGCCGCGCTCATCGCGACGTCCCCCGTGCCGCCATGTCCACGCTGCCAGCGCCCCGGCCGCGAGCAGCGCCAGCGGACCATGCGCGAAGTATGAATCACCGCCCAGAAGCCGATGGACCCACGACGCGCCCGCGTCGTCCCACGCGGGAAACCAGCGATGCCACATGTCCACCAGCGTCGGGGCACTCAACCATACGAACAGCAGCGCGCCGACCAGCATGGCCGCGCCGTCATGTGGAACCCTGCGTGCCGTGTCGGACAGGTTATGCGCTGCTGTGGGGGGCAAAGTGATGCTCACGGGATGCCGCTGACGATCCGCGGCCCGACGACCGTGGTCACCCATATCGGCAGTCTGCGCCACACGGCAATACGCCGCTGATGCGCGGGATGATCGGGCCGCATGACGGTGATGTCCCCCCGGCGCACATAGTATTGCCAGACCGTGGGTTGTGGTTGCGCGCCCCACTGCTTTTTGAAGCGGTACGTACCCGAATCGACGCTGCTGCGCCCGAAGTCAAACAGCCGACTGCCCCGCCGCACCGCCCGGGCCAGAAGCTGGTGATACATCCACATGTTGGCGCATGTGTGGTTCTGGTCTCGCAAACATGAGGCTGAGGGCACGGCCGACGTCGCCGGCTCACTCCCGGATGGATGGTGCATAAGCAGCGCTCCGGCCGCGGGCCGGCCATCGTGAAACACCACCGCCAGCTCGGCCACTTGGTCGAACGCCCGCAGAATGTCGGTGAACAGCCGCCGCGGGTAGACCGGCGTGCCAAGGTCGCGCATGTTCACGGCAAAGACGTGGTAGAAGGCATCGAGCAGTTCCAGGCTGCCGAATCGGATCGACAAGGCGTGCCTGTCGCCCTTGCGAATCTGGTTGCGCACCTTCGCGGGCAGCGACTGCCATAAGGTGTCCTCGGTGGCGGGCAGGTCGAGCACCATCCGCAGCTTGTCCTCGCGGCTGCGAGTCAGGGCGGGATGGCTGATGGGCCGCTGCTGGTGGCGCAATTCCAGGTACTGCACGTCCAGGTCGTCGGCCAGTGTCACCGCCCGATCCACCAGGGCGGCTGCCGCTGCGTCGTCCTCGGCGACCACGCCGGCGCGATTCAAGTACGGCAGGCTCACCAGAAACCGGCCGAACAAATGACTGCGGACCAGCGCCAACGGCATGAAACCACGCAGCCAGCCATTGGCTTTTACATCCCATGCCAGTAGCAGATAGGGATCGTGACCCATGGCATCGCGAAGAACATGCAGCCAGCGCGGGTCGTGGTCGCTGCTGGCGCTGTGGCCCGTCTCCTCGCCGTCCGAACTTCGCTGCAGCAGTTGCCGTACCTGCTGACAGGCTGCTTCGTCGGGGCGCCGAATCACCTCCACTTCGATCTGGATGCTGACTTCAGCGGCCAGCGCGGCGGGGGACACCATCACGCAGCCTCCGCGTGGTTCGGCTGATGCGTGGGCATCGGTCGTGCGGGAATGCCCGCGACGCGCTGGCCGTCGGGCACCGGCCGCACCACCACCGCCCCTGCGGCGACCAGCACGTCCGCCCCCACGTCGGCCATGATGACGCTACCGGCACAGAGCCAGGCCCCACGGCCCACGCAAACCGGTTCGTAATGGTGCGGGTTGTCGCGCATCGCCCGACCGGCTTGCGGACATGAGCCGTGCGTATGCCGGCCGCTGAGCACCTGCACGCCGTCGGCCAGCATCACATCATCGCCCAGCTCGACCAGTCCCAGCGTGCAGAAGCGCCCGATGTAGACCCCGTCGCCGATGCGAGCCTGGGGCTTGCTCATCACGCTCATGAAGCCGAAGTGGACATCCCGACCGACATGCCCCAGCGTGCGGCGATAGAACGCAGCCCGCACGTACAGTCCCCACAAGCCCGGCACGCGAGCGAGGCGCTCGCTGGCGGCACTGAACGCACGAGGGCGGCCGATCAGCAAGGCGACCAGGGCATAGCGCAGCAAGGCCGGCCAGACGGCGGCAGCGGCTGCCATACACAGCAGGTGGCGCAGTCGATCACGCAACAATCCCAGCAAATCCCCACGAGCCATGCCAAAGCCATCGGTCGGCCGGCGGTTACGGCAGCAGCGGCTCCTTGCCTGCGAGCCAAGCACGCCCGATAAGACGGGCGATGGCGAGCCGGTTGCCACGGCCGACGGCCGCCCTATCATTTGCACGGTCCGAACCTCCCCCGCCAACGGAAGTGTCCCATGGGTATTGAAGCGGTTCTGCGACAGGAAGGTTTCATGACCACCACGCTGCAGAAGGCGGTCAACTGGTCACGGCGCAGCTCGCTGTGGCCGATGCCCTTCGCCACCGCCTGTTGCGGCATCGAACTAATGGCCACGGCTGCGAGCCGTTACGACCTGGCCCGTTTCGGGGCCGAGGTCATGCGCTTCAGCCCCCGCCAAAGCGACCTGCTGATCGTCGCCGGCCGCGTGGCGGTCAAGATGCTGCCGGTGCTGCAGCGCATCTACCAGCAGATGACCGAGCCGAAGTGGGTGATCTCGATGGGCGCGTGCGCGTCGACCGGGGGAGTGTTCGACACATATGCGGTGGTGCAGGGCATTGATCAATTCATCCCGGTGGATGTCTATGTGCCGGGCTGCCCGCCACGGCCGGAAATGCTCATGGAAGGGATCATAGCCATCCAGCGCATCGTCGATCAGGACGGCATTCCGCCGATGGGGCCCGACGGCAAGCGGCGTCCGCTGCAGGTCGCCCTGGAGCCGAACTACCAGCCGCGCCCGCAGCCCGTGCCCCTGACCGTGGGCGGGAGCAACTGAGTCTCTGCGCCGTTCCCGTCGCAGCTCGCAGCGGCCAGCTATGTCCGCCCCCGGGAGTGGCGGCCAGTGGCGCATTTCCTCTACTTGCGCGGGGCTTTGCCGACGGTGACTTTCAGGCCGGGAGCGTGACTCAGGGCGACGATCAGTTGCGATACGTCACGAGCGTGAATCTTGGCGATGCGTACGCGCTTGTCGTCCGTCTCGAGGGCGAGTACGGCAATGCGGTCGTCGCGGCGGACCACCAGCGTGGCGTCGGTGTCCAGCGGTACTTCGCCGAAGAGGCGGTATTTGTGATAGATGAGCCGGTCGTCGGTAATGACCACGCCGGCCAGACCCACGTCGTGTCGGGCCAGATCCGCGTCGGGCAGGTAGTCGCGGAAGCGCTCGCCAGGATTGAACTTGCACCAGACGGCCAGTCGCTGGCGGCAGGTTTCGGGAAGCGCGTCCCACGCCTCGTTGGTCATGGCCGAGACATCGCGTTCCAGCAGAGCGTACTCACGCCCGCACACACCGTTGACGCGCGCCAACCAAGCCAGAGCGGTGGGCCGATCGGGCACCAGCACTTCGCACGTCACCCCGCCGTCGCCGCGGTCCACCGTGGCGCACTCCAGGGCCTGCTGGCGATGTCTGGGGCAGGCGTAGTAGAGCACGGGACTGTCAAACGGCTTGAGCATGCCGGTCATGCGCCCCGTCACGTGCAGCAGGTCGCCGGGGCTGCGATCGCGCACGCCGTGCTCGTAATCGTGCTCGATCTCGCGAGCGGTGCGGTTCTTGTCCATGGCCCGATCCGTGAAGGCCATCGGCTTGGAGATCAGGTGCTTGCGCTCAGCGTCGCCGCAGAAGGCACAGACGATGGGCATGGCGGTGCGGAAGCCATCGTGTACGAGCCAGATGGAATCGAATGAGAATGCGACACCCTGTTGGAGGACTTCCTTGACCATGAGCCTGGGGATCGGCTCGGTGACGTGAAGCTGCTGGGGATAGCCGGTCGATGAGGCCGGTGGCGGCGCGACAGTGAAACGCGGCCCACCAGACGACACCGCACGCGTACCAGGATCGGACCCGGCCGCAGGCGCGGATGTCTCATGTGCAGGTGGAGCTGCACTTTGATCCTTGCTGTCCACCTCAACGGCGAAGATCGTGTCGCCGGCGGCCAGTTGGCTGGCGGCCCGAGCGGCGATCGGTCGTTCGGGCCGCTCGGCCGTGGGCTCCGAACCGGGGACGTCAGATGCGTCAGCAGCAGCTTCGGTCTGGCGCGGCGAATCGTCGCGCTCGGGCGGCTGCTCGCCGGGAGTACCGGCTGCCAATCCCTCGGCCGACTCCTCCTGCTCGGACATGAACTGGTCCAGATCCTCCTCGATCCAGGTCGAGACCGTCTCCTCGAAGAGCTCTTCCGGTTTGGGTATCACGAACTTGGTCCGGCAGACGGGGCAGCGCGCATGGCGTCCGCACGCTTCGGTAGGAACCTGCAGCGCCTGGTGGCATCCGGGGCAGTGGACCATCATGTGCATGTTCACCGCCTGACCGTGAACCTTCCGCAGCCGCGGACAACAGGCAAGAGACGCCGAGCAAGACATGGTCGCGCCGCCCGCGGTCACCGGGTTCCTCTGAAACAATATCGGCCAATTCCGTGCGATGCAACGAGTTGCGATGCATCCGTCCGAATTTGGATGCAGACCCTACGCCAACCCCGCGGCCTTCCGCAGCGATCTCACCTCGGCGCTGCTGAGCACCCGCCACTGGCCGACGGCGAGGCCCTTGAGCGTCAGCGACCCGATCGCCACGCGTTGCAGCCGACGGACCTTCATGTCCAGGCGGGCCAGCATCCGTCGAATCTCACGGTTCCGGCCCTCGCGCAGCGTCACTTCCAGCGTCGTGCGGTCACCGCGGGCCCGATCCTTCTCATAGCCAAGCAGGCGCACCGCCGACATGGCAGCCTTGCTCGCCGCTCCGTGCTTACGGCTGACCTGCCGCAGCCGACGCTTGTCCGCCAGGTACAGACCCTTCTTGAGCGTCTCCACATCCTCGGACGTCAGGCGACCGCGGACCGACACGTGGTAACGCTTGGGCACTTCGTAGCTCGGATGGGTCAGATGCTGCGTCAGTTCGCCGTCGTTGGTCAGCAGGATCAGGCCGGTGGACTCGGCATCGAGCCGTCCGACGGGATACACCCGCCGGCCGCGAAGCACCTCGTCCGGCAGCAGGTCGACCACGGTGCGGCGGCCTTCAGGGTCGCGGGCGCTGCTGATGACGCGGCGGGGCTTGTGCAGAGCGATGTAAACCGCGTCGCGTGGCTTGTCGGGCGCCGCAGCGGACGCGGCCGCACGGCGAGAGCGGGGCAGCGGCTGGCCGTCGACTTCGATGCGGTCGGTCGCCGGATCGACCCAGGCCGGCAGCGCAGCGACCACCTGCCCGTTGACCGTGACACGGCCAGCGGTCACCAGGGTCTCGGCCTCGCGCCGCGCGGCAATGCCGGCCGCGGCGAGAACCTTCTGGATTCGTACCCCGCGGAACGCGTCACGCAGATCGCCGCGCGGCTCTTGTCGCGATGTGTCGCGGGATGTACCGACTTTGCGCCTGGCCATCACGAGTCAAACTCATCGCCGCGGAAGGTCGAGCCCAGGTACAGTTTGCGGACCTGCTCGTTGTTGATGATGTCGCGCGGCTGGCCCTCGGCGAAGACCTTGCCCTCGAAAATCACGTACGCCCGGTCCACGATCTCCAGGGTCCGCTGCACGTTGTGGTCGGTGATGAGCATCGCGATGTGGTGCTGGTCACGCAAACGGCGGATCTCGCGCTGCAGTTCCTCGACCGCCACGGGATCGACACCGGAGAATGGCTCATCGAGCAGGATCAGGGACGGCTCGGTGATCAGGGCCCGGGCGATCTCCAGCTTCCGCCGTTCGCCGCCCGACAGCGTCCGGGCGGTCTGGTCGGCCAGTCTGGTCAGATCGAACTGCGCCATCAGCTCCGCGGCCCGGGCCAGACGCTGGCGGCGGGTCAGCGGGCGCGTTTCGAGCACGATCATGAGGTTGTCGCGCACACTCAGGCGGCCGAAGACGCTCGGTTCCTGCGCCAGGTAGCCCATGCCCCGCCGCGCCCGCTTGTACATCGGCAGCACAGAAACGTCCTGACCGTTGAAGATCACGCTGCCTTCCTCGGGGCGGACCATGCCCGTGACCATGCGGAAGCTGGTCGTCTTGCCGGCACCGTTGCGTCCCAAGAGGCCGACGATCTCGCCCTCCGAGACGTCGAAGCTTACGTGGCCGACCACGGTGCGCCCACCGTACTGCTTCACCAGGTTGGATGCCTTGAGGATGAACACGCCGACATGATACAGGGCACGGAGATTTGCGATGACAGACCGTCAATTTCGAATCGCACCGTGGGCTGGACCGCCCGCCAAGTCCAGAGCCGGCCGCAGACCCCACCCCTCAGCGCATGATCCACTGCTCACCCTGCACCACCACCTCCTGCTGCCGCGGCGTGGGCGGCAGGCCGGGCAGGCCATATTCGAGCATCAGCGTCTTGCGCATCAGCACCGGCTCGCCGGTGACCGGGTGATCGATCCGCGTGGTTTCACCGCTGAGACCTTCGATAAAGATGCTGATGTGATCGACGTCGTGGCCGAAGTCGCGCCAGATGGCCACGGACTCGCCTGCATGGTCCTCGCCCTGGAGCACAGTGCGGCCGATCATCTGGGCCGGTGATTCGATCAGGTCGTTGCCCAGCCGGGTGCGGATGGCGTCCAGCAAGGTGGGCGGTACGTCGCGGCCGGCGGTGACAATGTCGCCCGCATCGGTGGCGATGGTGATTTCGGGGATGAAGATGCGCTGTTGGCCGGTGTCGTTGACCAGCTTGTAGGTCATGTACCAGTACCAGGTGGTCTGGCCACTCAGATCGGTGTGGGCGATGGGCTGCGGATGGCGGTAGGTGAAATCCATCTGCCAGGCCCTCGGCACCGCGCCCGGCTGCGGGTAAGCTGATGCCGCAGGCACAGCGCCGAATAACGCTGCCAGACCCAGCACACAGGCGGCGGTTGCGGTTGAACGCTTTGCGGCATAACGATTCACATGGACTCTCCGTGCCTTGATATCCAAAAGTCAGGCGGAGCCGGTGTGCCGGCGACAGCCTACGATTCTAAGTTGTCGCGGCCGACGATCCAAGCCCAGGGTACGCGATGAGGCGGAGCGCCCTCATGACCAGTGGTCCAGCCATCGGACGATCATCGCAGCGCGGCGAAGGTGGCGATGACGAAGGCCTGCGGATCGAGCCGCTGCGCCGCGAGCGTCTGGGCGATGCACTGAGCCTGCTGGCGTCCGGACGCACCGGACTGCCGGCCGAGGTCGCTGTCCGGAGCACCGCCTTGGGCCTCGGAGGCGATCTGGATCATCTGGCCCACGGTATGTGGATGGCGTGGCGCGGCGATCGACCCGTCGCGGCAGCGGGCGTCGTGCCCGCTGCCGGGCGCACCGCCATGGTCTTCGTCTCACCGCCGCGCGACGACAACGGCCGAACGACCACCTGCGATGACGCCGCCACCTTGCTGCGTGTGGCCTGCGCGGCCGAGACCTCGCGGCAGGTGTGCCTCTTTCAGACCCTGCTGTCTAGTCCGGATGGACCGCAGCGCCGGGCCGTGGAGTTGGCCGGATTTCGCTTCCTGGCGCAGTTGACCTACATGCAGCGTCGCACCCTGCGCCAACCGGTCGAATTGGCGCTGTCCGACAATTTGACCGTGCAGACATGGCGGCCGGCCCTGCGTGATGACTTCACCGTCGCCATCGCCGCCAGCTACGAGCACACTCTCGACTGCCCGGACCTGGTGGGCATGCGCCGCGTCGAGGACGTGCTCGACGGACATCTGGCCGTCGGTGAATTCCGTGACGATCTGTGGTTGCTGCTGCGCGAGCATGGGCAGCCGGCGGGCGTAATGCTGTTGAGCCTTACAGATCAGCGGCACGCCGCCGAGCTGGTTTATCTGGGACTGCGTCCAAGCCTTCGCAGCCGCGGTCTGGGACGCGCGCTGCTGACGCACGGCCTGTGGCGCGCCCGCCGCGCGGGTGCCGAGAAGATGCTGTTGGCTGTCGATGAACGCAACGCGCCGGCCCTGGGCCTCTATCAGTCGCTGCATTTTGTTCCCATTGCCCGGCGCACCGCGATGGTCATGGCCGCCGCACCATGAATGTGCCGCCGCCGCGATGAAATCACGCTTGTCAAGCGACTCGATCACCACTCCTTATCCACACCTTCTCCAAGTCACTGTCGAAAGCGGTGGAGAAAAAATCCTGCGCGCCTGCAACCCGTTGTGGCGCAACGCGCTTTTCCGTCGAACTGCATCCGTCGCGCGTCTCCATGTCAAACAGGCCTTGATGTCGCCGCTTCCCCGGCGTAGATTGCTGACCGCGTCAAGGGAATGACGCGTCGAGACGGTCACGACGGAACTTTCCGGGGGCAGCAGCAGGGGTGATTGATTACCGTCGCCCATCCGTGCTCGTGTCCGCGACGACACATCCGCCTCGACCCTTCGGATGGACCCGCACGTAACAGGTCGGTGCCGGCTTGCCCGCGGGCCTGCGCCAGGAAACACGCGCCTTCGGCGTTGAATCCAATTCGCCGCCTGCTCCGGCTTGTCATACCGGTCGGCGGAGAGGAGAGCTTCCGTGACGGCAGTCTACGGCACGCTATCGGTTTGTCCCGATGTTGAAGAACTCCCCAATAGGCAGCACGAGCATGAACAGGGCATGGCCCGTCCGCGGGGCGCGGCTGATCCTGTCATCCTTGCGCTTCAGGACGACAGTGACACTATCGGCGTCGCCGAGCACCGGGGCGATCTGACCGCGCGTATCGCCCGCCGCATCGCAGCCGCCGTCGGCGAACACCGCTTCGGCATGTGGTTCGAACGCTCCGCCCGGCTGGTTTGGTGCGAGCAGCGCAGTTGCCTGGAAGTGACGGTGCCCAACCGTTTCGTGGCCGACTGGATCAGCCGCCATTTTCACGGCCAGATGGTGGATGCCGCCCGGGCCGAGACCGACGGACCGGTCAATGTCACGCTTCAGGTCGATCCCACCCGCTTCAGCTCCCGCGTGGGCCGTCCGGGCGATCGGCAGACCCTTATAGCGGACAAAGACGTGGATGCGACTCGCAGCCCGGCACCGCGCCGGCCGATCCGACGTCGTCCTGTCGGTGGGCCCGACCGCCGGCCACGCCACCGTCTCGAAGACTTCGTTGTCGGGCCGAGCAATCGCCTCGCATATGAAGCGGCCCGTCGCCTGGCGGAAGCCGATGCGCCCATCGGCTCGCCTTTGTTTCTCCACGGCGGCGTCGGCCTGGGCAAGACACACCTGCTCCAGGGCCTCTGCCAGCACATGCGCGAGGCCAATCCCCACGCCCGCGTGCTCTACACCACGGCCGAGCAGTTCACCAACGCGTTCCTCGCCGCCGTGCGTAGCGGCCAGCTCGAAGCCTTCCGCCGCCGCTATCGCCAGCTCGATCTGTTGGCCATCGACGATGTGCAATTCATCGCCAACAAACAGGCCACGCAGCAGGAATTCCTCCACAGCTTCGACGCCATCGATCTGGCCGGCGCCCGCGTCGCACTGGCCAGTGACAGCCATCCGCGGCAGATCCGCCTGTTCAGTGACGCCCTGGTCAATCGCTGCCTGCGCGGCATGGTGGTTGAGATTCAGCCGCCCGACACCGCCACGCGGGCTCGCATCGTCGCCGCCCTGGCGCAGCGCCGCGGCATCAACCTGCGCGAGACTGTCGTAGCCATGCTCGCCCAGCGCTGTCGCGGCTCGGTACGCGAACTCGAGGGCACGCTGGTGAAGCTGCACGCCTTGGCACACCTGGCCGGCGAACCCGCGCCTACGCAGACACAGCATGCCAAGGCCGATCAGACTCAGGATCCGGATCAGCCGCAGCGTGTCGGCGGCGGCCCGGTCATCGGCCATGTGCTGGCCAACCAGGTCTTCGAAAAGCCGCGAAATCCCAGCGACCTGCCCGTGCGCTTTGCCGAAATTCTCGAGCACGTGTCGCAGCGTACCGGTGTGGACGTGGCTCAGATCACCGGCCGAGGCCGGCGCGGCTTGGTGGTGACGGCTCGGTCGCTGACGGCCTATCTGGTACGGCAACTGACAAGCATGAGCTATCCCGAGATCGCCGCCGCTCTGGGCTGTTCCAGCCACTCCACCATCGTCGCGGCCGTGCAACGTGTAGAGCGGCAACTGGCCGGCGGCGCGGCCGTCGATCTCGCGGACGGACAGCCGGCTGCGACATGGCGCGACCTTGTGGACGATTTGCGCTGCCGTCTGGCGCGGCGGTAGCACCGTTACGAAAAACCCCCGGCCGACGTGTGGGGGGGGATGGGGTGGCACGCCAGCCAGGGGATAGCGGTCAAAACAGACAGTTCGATCTGTTGAAGTTTACCCGGTCTAACGTGTCTGGCAAGTGACTTCGCGCCGGCCTGTCCGTCACACAGCGACGCGGGTCCAGCCCCCGTGCAGGAACCGGGCGGCGAAAATGCCTGCCCGGACGACCAGTTCGCCGCACAGCGCCAGCCACACGCCGGTCAGTCCCCAGCCAAGCACCGGCCCCATCACCACCACGGCCGACACACGGACGAAGAAGATTGAGAAGACCGTGAGTTTGAATGTCACGGCGGTGTCCCCCGCGCCGCGCATGGCTCCGGCGAGGACCATGGAGGTGGCGAAGAAAATCTGGACCGGCCCGCAGATACGCAGCAGCGGGGTGGACAGATCGACCAGGCGTGGGCTATCGGTGATCACGTGGATGAACACTTCGGGGATGGCCAGGAAAAAGATGCCCATGATGCCCATGATGGCGGCGGCGAAGCCCCAGGCGATGGCGACGGCTTTGCGGGCGCGGTGCGGGTCGCCGAGTCCCAAATACTGTCCGGCGAGCGTGGCGGCAGCGGTGGCGAATGCGAAGCCGGCCAGGAACGACAAGGACTCGACGCGGATGCCGATCATGTGCGCCCCGACGGTGCCCGGCTCGCTGGTGTCCAGTCCCGCGACGATGCGCAGGACGATGAAGTTGGCCAGCCACATGCCGAAGAACGATTCGGCGAGGTTCGGCGAGCCGACGCGGACGATGCGCCAAGCCGTGTCTCCATGCGGCCGCAGCCGTATCAGCCGCAGCCGGATGCCGCCGTAGCCCCGAATGAGCACGAAAAGCACGAGGACGCATCCGACGGCCCAGGCGATGGCGGTGCCGGCGGCGATGCCCGCCACGCCGTGACCGCCCAGCGGCGCCGGACCGAACACGAGCGTGATGCTGGCGGCGATGTTGACGATGTTGACCACGAGCATGACGGCGAAGGGCGTGCGTGTATCGCCGGCGGCGCGGAGGGCGGCGTTGCCGACAAGCAGGACGGCGGCGGCGGGGGTGGTGAGGCTGATGATGCGCAGGTACATGACCGCGAGCTCAGCAGCCTGGGTGCCCAGCCCGGAGAGCGTGACGATCATAGGCGAGGCTGTCCAGATGAGCAGGCCGGTGAGCAGGCCGAGGCCGACGCCGATGAGCAGAGCCTGCCCGAGCGCGGCGTTGGCGACGCGGCGATGGCGGCCGCCGATGGCCCGTGCGATCAGGGCCCCGGAGCCGACGCCGACCGACGAGTAGATCATGGCTATCAGCCATTGCAGGTAGGCGGCCAGGCCCATGGCGTCGGTAGCGACGACCGCCACGGCCTCGGGCCGCAGTCGGCCGGCCATCGCCAGGTCCACCGTGCCGACCAGAAAGCTCATGAACTGTTCGAGCAGGGGCCAGGCGGAGAGGACCAGCACCTGCCACGTGAGCGACAGTCCCGCGAGGCGGCCCGTCAGCTCGCGCGTCGGCGTGGCCGGCTCAATGACGCCTTCGTGCGGCGCTTCGAACTCCTCGACGTGAACATCAACGCTGCCGGGCATGGCGGGTCCAAGTGTGTGCGGAAGGGGGCATCATATCGCCTATGCGCGGCGTCACATGCGCGGGGTGCGGTATGATGGCCAACCGTTTGAGGGCGGAAAATGACTGAATTTGCGGAAGCCAGCATGAATCATGGCGGCGACACACTGCGGATCGCCCTGCTCCAGCACACATGTGGGCCGGACAAGCAGGAGAATTTCGCGCGGGCTGAGTCGCTGCTGCGCGATGCGGCCCGGCAGGGGGCGCAACTTGCCGTCACGCAGGAGCTGTTCACCACGCTCTATTTCCCGCAGCGTGAGGACGTGGCCGCGTTCGATCTGGCCGAGCCGATACCCGGTCCGACCACGCAGCGTCTGAGCAAGCTTGCCGGTGAACTGAGTCTGTCCATCTCCGCGTCGATCTTCGAAAAGCGGGCGGCCGGGCTGTACCACAACACGACGGTGATGATCGGTCCGGACGGTTCGCTGCGGGGACGCTACCGCAAGATGCACATCCCCGACGATCCCGGCTTCTATGAAAAGTATTACTTCACGCCAGGCGACGCGGGCCACAATGCCGGCGATACCGCGACCGGGGACGATGCCGGCTGGCGAACTTTTGACGTCGCCTCGGCCCGCGTGGGCACGCTGATCTGCTGGGACCAGTGGTTCCCTGAAGCCGCGCGGCTCACGGCACTGCACGGGGCGCAGGTGCTGCTCTATCCCACGGCCATCGGCTGGATTCCTTCCGAGCCGCGCGACGTGCAGCTTCAGCAGCGTGAGGCCTGGCGCACGGTGCAGATCGCCCATGCGATCACCAACGGCGTGTTCGTGGCCGCATGTAACCGTGTGGGCGTCGAGGCAGATACGACTTTCTGGGGCGGCAGCTTCGTGGTCGATCCGACCGGCCGCGTTATCGCCCAGGCCGACCAGACGCGGCCGCAGGTGCTGCTGGCGGACCTCGACCTGTCACTGATCGACGCCCAGCGCCAAGCCTGGCCGTTCCTGCGCGACCGCCGCATCGACGCCTACGGCCATCTGCTGCGCCGCCACCTCGAACCGTGAACGGAACACCGTCATCGCCGCGTCACTGAACAACTCGACCGGACCGTGTGATCCGTCACGCTTTCACATGCCGCCCGAGTGGATGCCGCAGGAGCGGGTCTGGGTCACCCGGCCGCGCAATCCCGTGCTCTGGCCCGGCTGCCGCGAGCAGGCGATGACGCAGTACGACGCATTCATCGCCGCCCTGCGCCGGGTGGTTGACGTGACCGACACGGCGGACGTCGGCATCGCGGCCGACGACGCCTGGGTACGCGACTATGCGCCGCTGTTCGTGGTGGATGACGCCGGCCGGGTGGCGTGCCACGACTTCCGCTTCAATGCCTGGGGCGGCAAGTTCGAACCCTACGAACATGACGATGCGGCCGCCCGTGCCATCTCGGCGCACCTGGGCTTGCCGTGCTGGTCGCACGACATGGTGCTCGAAGGCGGCTCGATCGAGGTCAACGGCGCCGGCACGGCGCTGACCACCGAGCAGTGCCTGCTAAATCCCAACCGCAACCCGCGGATGACACAGCAGCAGATTGAAGGGGCGGTGCTCGCAGCGCTGGGAGTGCGGCAGCTCATCTGGCTGCCCGGCGGGCTGACCGGGGATGACACCGACGGGCACATTGATGACATCGCGCGGTTCGTGGCCGAGGATGTGATCGTCGCCGCCCGCGCCCCCGCGGGGCACGTCGATCATGCGATGCTCGAACGCAACTGGCAGGTGCTGACGCAGGCGCGCGATGCCCGCGGCCGACGGTTTGAGCTTGTGCCGCTGCCGATGCCCCGGCCGCTGACGCATGTGTATCCGTCCGAAGCCGGCATGGAAACGCAGGCCGGCCCGCACGGCCGCGGCGGAACGATGGTTCTGCCGGCCAGCTATGCCAACTTCCTGATCTGCAACGGCCACGTCTTCGTACCCGTGTTCGATCAGCCGACGGATGACCAGGCCCTGGGCGTGCTGGAAAAGGCGATGCCGGGGCATACGCTTGTGCCCATCCCCGCCCGATGGCTGCTGGTCGAAGGCGGCGCGATGCACTGCCTGACGATGCAGCAGCCGCGCGGCAGCGACACATAAGCGATCTGGTCGGCCGTGGCGTGGAGCGAAATGCAGCGCAGCAAAAACAGCGAAGGCGCCGAGGAACGCGGCAGGGTGTAGCCGGTGGGCGATCGAAACCTGGCGGGGGCATTCGATCACTGATGCTCCGGCGCCGCCAAGGGCCAACCCGTCCGTGGGCTGGGACCATCGCGGCTTCGACCCTGATCGTCATCTCGGCAGGCGAGTCCGTTCTCCTTCGCCGCTGTTGACTCCTGTCGCTGTCGGCCGCGGTCCGTCGCGGCCCGGTTCGGTTTGAAAGGGTCGGCCACGCTTCCCTGCGGGCCTTCCCCGACGATCCACTGTCGCGAACGATCCTCCCTGACCGCTTCGCTTCGGACGTTCTGCTAGGTCTCCCGGCGTCGGCGCATGAGCCGACGGGGGTTGGCCACGATGTCGGGCTTCTGGGCGAGCATGGCAGCGACGTGGCGCTGCCACTTGTCGCGGTCGCGTATCTCCAGATGGTCCTTGACGCCGATGAGCACCACATCGCCTCCCAGGCCGGTCATCTTCAAGAGGTTGTCGGGCAGCCGGACGCGGCCCTGCTTGTCCATTTCGACGCGGCGGGCCAGACTGAACATGAGCCGCTCGTAGGCCAGCAGTTCCTCGGCTTCGAGTTCGCTGAGGTCCAGTTCGTCAGCCCGGCGGGCGAAGCCTTCTTCGGTGTAGAGGCACAGGGCCTGGTCATCGCCGACCTTTTCGCCGAGGGTGACGAACAGATGCACGACCCCGTCAGCCCCGGGCTCGCGAGCGAGCAGGTTGCGGATCTCGGCCGGAACCGCGAGCCGGTTCTTGGCGTCGATCGCGTGTTCGTAGGTGCCTGTAAAGACCAGCACATGTCCGCCCTGCCACTGTTTGGCCGCACCTCGCCCGATGGCGTGAGCGACGTCCCCTTTGACCCACTGGCTCGCGAAGATTTGACCGCGGCGAGCCGCCCGCCCCACTGCGGGCTTCTGTTATGGGAAGTTACCCCACTTCACCCCACAGATCAACACCGTGGGGATTTTCTGTGGAAAAACTGTGGCTTTGCCCCAGTCTTATTCGGTTCTTGTTTGGATTGGCCGCGGCGTCCAGTGGGGACCGGCTCACGAATTGGCGGTCGTGGCACGATCGGCTGGCGGAATTTCGCCGCGCCTGCGGCGGCGGGCAAGCAGCTTCGTGGTGTGGCGGCTGATGGCGGCCGCCTTGCGCAGCACAGCGCGGATCAGGCGGCGGTCGCGGTCGTCAAGGTCGGCCGCACGCTGCCGGCCGCGGTAACGCAGGTAGAAACGCAGCGCGTCGACGCGCGTCACGCGCTGGATGAACAGACCGGAAAAGTGGAGTTGGGCCAGGTCCTTGACGCGCTGCCGTTGACGCAGGCGGCGGCGATGGACGACGCGCTGCACGTCGATGACGGCGATGTGACCGGCCGGATCGGTGAACAGATGGCTGAGGTAGAAATCCTGATGGTGGAAGCCCTCGGCATGGAACAGGGCGGCGAAGTCGGCGGTATGCAGGAGCAGTTGGCGTTTGGCGGCAAAGCGCGGACCGGCCAGCGGCGGCGCCCATTGCATCTTCGCCACTGTTTCGATGGGCTGATGGTCGTAAAGGTGCTCGATGAGAATGAAAGCCTGGGTTTCAAGGCCCATGCGTCGTCGCGAACCGAAGGCGGCCACATGGACGGTTCGCAGGCCGCTCTCGCGGATGGCCAGCGCGGCTGCAGCTTCGCGCAGCGGGCCGGGCTGGTTAAGCCGGCCTCGCAGAAGATTCTTGAGCAGCTCGCGCGGGTGGACGATGCTGCGCTTAAGGTAGAAACGACGGCCTTCGCGTTCGAAGACGACGGTGTTGCGGCCTCGTTTGCGGCTTATGGGCTGTCCGGCATCGAGGGTCATGAAGCTGTCGAAGGTCGGCAGGCCGTGGCGGGTGAGAAAGGCGGCGTCGCCGCACCAGACCCAGCAACCCCCCTGCCGCTGGTAGCCGTAGCTGGCGAAGTCGCGTGTCCGCATGGTTGGCCCTTATACCGTTTCGGTCCCGATCGGGCGCGTGCGGCAGGGCGGCCGGGGCGTACACTGTCGACGCGATGAACACACCGCGTACGATTCTCTTTACCGCCTTCGAACCCAGCGGCGATCACAATGCCGCGGCTGTGATTGCCGCGCTGCGCGAACTGTCGCCGCAGACGCGGGTGTATGCCTTGGGTGGTGGCCGGATGCAGGCAGCGGGAGCGGAGGTGCTGGAGGTCTCGACGGACCGGGCGGTGATGCTGCTGGATGTGGGTGCGGAGGTGTGGCGACACCATCGACGGGTGGGTCGGCTGCGGCGGTGGCTGCGGCAGCATGCGATCGACGTGCTGGTGCCGGTGGACAGCCCGGCCGCGAACTGGAGCATCTGCAAGTTGGTACGTCGCATGCAGCCGGCGGCGCGGATCGTGCACCTGTCGGCCCCGCAAATCTGGGCGTGGGCGGGTTGGCGGATTCACAAGATGCGGCGGTTGAGTGATCACGTGCTGTGCCTCAATCCGTTTGAGCCGGCGTGGTTCGAGCAACGCGGCGTGTCGGCGAGTTTTGTCGGCCATCCGCTGTTCAGCCCCGGCCGTCCGATGCCGCCGATCCAGAGCGAGGGGTTGCCGACCGGTCGGCCGCGGCTGGCGCTGATTCCAGGTTCGCGGCACAAAGAGGTCCGCGCCAACTGGCCGACGATGCTGGCGGCGTTCGCGGAGTTGCGACGGCGTCATCCGGGATTGCATGCGCTGGCGGCGGCGCTGGATGGGCCGACCGAGGCGATGCTGGCGGCGATGAGTCGCAAGCTGACGCATGCACCTGTCGGCGCGGCCGGCTGGCCGGAGGGACTGGGCGTCCACACGGGGCGGATCGACACGGTGCTGGCGTGGTGCGACGCGGCCCTGGTGGTGTCGGGTACGGCGACGCTGGACGTGACGGTACATCGACGGCCGATGGTGGTGATGTACAACTTCAGCCGTCTGCTGCACGCGCTGGGTCGGCGGCTGGTGACGACGCGGACGTTCAGCCTGCCGAACCTGATCGCCGAGTCGCAGGGTCTGGGCCGCGTGGTACCGGAACTGGTGCCGCACTTCGGCCAGGCAGGACCGGTGGTCGATGCGCTGGAACCGCTGTTGATCGATGAGACGGCGCGGCGGCGTCAGGCGGCCGACCTGGAGATGGTGGCGCGGCCCTTCGCGGGCATCCGCTACGGGACGACAGCGGCGCAGCGTCTGCTGGAGCCGTGGCCGAGCCGGGCGGAAGGCTGAAGCGACCCGTGCCGGGGTACGCAGGGAGAAAGCCCTGAAAAACAAGCAAGGCGCCCCATGGTCTGAGGCGCCTTGCCCGTCATTTGCTCCGAGGCGCTTGGTCGTTTGCGTGCGGTGAAGGGCTTCAAGATTGGTTCGGAGCGAAGCCGTTCACCAGCGTTCGATCGGGCGGCGTCACCCAGACGCCGCACTGTGTCAGACCGAGACTGCCTTACTTCTTCTTGGCGGCCTTCCTGCGACGGGCCTTCTTCTTCGTAGCCTTCTTCTTTGTGGCCTTCTTCTTGCCAGCCTTCTTCTTGGCCTTCTTCTTCGTGGCCTTCTTCTTGGTCGTCTTCTTTGCCATGAGCTGATCCTCTCAAAGAGACGCCATCGGAGCTTTCATTAAGTTAACCATCGACGTAACTGCAAGTCAACCGCGATAGCGGGTCCGGTGGAAAGTTTATCGGTTCAGTTCCACGTGATGCTTGAGTCAGGCAACGTCGCCGCGGGCGTTCGCAGCCACGTCGGCCGAATCCGCCGCGTGCATTGCGGCCTCCCTGAGCAGCACGATATCGTGCGTGTCGACGGTAAGTTCCACCGCCTCGCGCGGCGCGATGCGCTGACGTGAAGGCAGCGTGACGTGCAGAAGGCGTCCACCCGCGGCCTCACAACGGTGTTCGACAGCCGCGCCCAGAAACGTCGCCTCCAGGCAGCGGGCACGCAGACGATTGTCGGTCGCCTCGCCAGCCGACCTCGCGAATGCTTCCGGACGGATCGAGACCCGTACGGCTTGTCCCATCGCCCAGTCGGCAGCCTCGGCTTCGACTGCGGCGGCCAGATGACCGAGGGGCGTCTCCAGCCGCCAGCCACGCTCGTCCCGACCGCGGATCACCGCGTCAAAGATGTTGGTTTTCCCTAGAAATTCGGCCACAAATCGGCTTTTCGGACGGTGATAGAGGTCCGCAGGCGTTCCCACCTGCAGCAGCCGACCATCGCGCAGCACGCCGATGCGGTCAGCCATCGCCATCGCCTCGGTCTGGTCATGGGTGACGTACACGGCGGTGGTTCCGGTTCGCTCACACAGGGCGAGAATCTGGCCGCGAAGCTCGACGCGCAGGGCGGCGTCGAGATTGGCCAGCGGCTCGTCGAGCAGCAGCACCCGCGGTTCGATCACCAGGGCCCGCGCCAGCGCGACGCGCTGCTGCTGCCCGCCGGACAGCGCACCGGGCCGTCGATCTGCCAGCGACGCCAGCCCCACCGCTTCGAGCATCACCTCGACGCGCCTACGCTGCTCAGACATTGCCAGCTTCCGCACCTGCAATCCGAACGCCACATTCTGCCAGACCGTCATGTGCGGCCAAAGAGCGTAGCCCTGAAAGACCATCCCCGTCTGCCGCCGCTCGGCCGGAAGATCGGTCACATCCTGGTCACCCAAGAAGATTCTCCCCCGCGTCGGCGTGACGAAGCCGGCGATCATCCGCAGCAGCGTGGTCTTGCCGCAGCCGCTGGGCCCGAGCAGAAACAGCCGTTCGCCAGCCGCAATGCACAGATCCACGTTGTCGACCGCAACAGTCGGCCCGAACTGCTTACGCAGCGATTCCAGGGTGATCGGCACCATGGCCAGCACGATACCAAGGCGGCGGCCCTTCAGCCCCGTGGGGCGATGACGGCGGCCATGCGGCCGGTCTGGCCGTGGTCGCGGCGATGGCTGAAGAACTCGTCCGCATGGGCGAAGGTGCAGCGGTCGCAGCAGTCGATTGCCTCGTCAGATACACCGGCCTTGAGAAGCTGCCGCCGCGCCGCGGCCGCCAGATCCACGTGCGGCCGCGTACCGCCTCCGGACCGCGGGACGGACACCACCGCATCGCCCAATCCCGACGAGGCGAACGCAGCCACCACCTCGTCGCCGACTTCGTAATGGCGCAGACTGATCGCGGGGCCGATGGCGGCGACCAGACGAGTTGGCGAAATGCACAGTTCGGTTCGCATGGCCTCAACGGCGGCGGCGAGTACGCCGGCAACCAGGCCGCGCCAGCCGGCATGGGCGGCAGCGACCGCGCGACCGTCGACGCCGGCCAGCAGTACGGGTACGCAATCGGCTGTACGAATACACAGCAGATGATGCGGCTGATCGGTGAAGACGGCGTCGGCGGGCGGTGCGTCAGCCGGGCGCAACGGCCGGGCCGGCGGCCGCCACACGTCCGCACCATGCACCTGCCGCGGCGCGACGCGCACGTGTCGCGGCATGCCCAGAGCGGCCCGCAGACGGCGGAAGTTCTCCGCCACAGCCTTGTTGTCGTCACCGCCCGGGCCTCGCGTCGTCAAGCCGAGGTTGAGACTGCAGTAAGGCGACCGACTCACGCCGCCGCAGCGCGTCGAGAAACCGTGCAGCACCCCCGCAGCCGCCAGACACGGCGAGCGATAGGTGACCACGCCCCCGTCATGCACTACGCGCTCGAGCATCATCGCGCCGCCTGCCTCCGCACCCGCAGCTCGCTTCAGGCCCCTGAAGCGTTAGTGTAGAGTGTCACCATCGCGCCACCAGGAAGTCGATAACCATGAACCGCCCCGACGCGAGTCCACCCTTCGAAGTCAGCGTGCAGCGAACCTTCGCCGCCCGCCACGCGATCCGCCTGGGCGACGGCAGTGTCGAGAAGCCGCACACGCATGACTGGCGCCTGACGGTGGCCGTCGGCAGCGACCGGCTGGATGAGTCGGGGATGGTGATGGATTTTCACCAGCTCGAGCAATTCGTCGACCAGGCGATTGCACCGGCGAAAAATGGCGAC
The DNA here is from genome assembly GCA_964622625.1 of uncultured Phycisphaeraceae bacterium. GTDB lineage: Bacteria > Planctomycetota > Phycisphaerae > Phycisphaerales > Phycisphaeraceae > CAZCWM01. The sequence goes on from CAZUUQ010000003.1 coordinate 26,328, forward strand.
TTCAACACCGTGGCGGACTTCGGTACCGACATCGGGCGGGTCAATCCGACAGCCGAGCAGATTGTCGCCTGGTTAGGCACACGCATCGCGACAGGCCTGCCCCAGGGCGTGCGGCTTGTACGGGTACACCTGGTCGAGGCTCCGGGCTGCGGAGCCGCATGGCGGCCGCAGTGACCAGACGCCGTCATCGTTAGCATGCGCACGCGGGTCCACCAAACGCGCACGAATCAGGGTCCTTCTGATCCAAAACACGGTTATCATGTTAAGCGTCGGGCTGCGGCCGGGGGCCTGCGGGCCGGGTGTTCGTGAGCCGGGATTCGAATCTCGCCGGTGGACCGAATATGCCCGCACCGCTTGACAGCCTGACCGTGATCGCCGAGATCGGGCGCCAACTGGCAGTGGTGCTGCTGGTGGGTCTGGTGCCTGCCCATGTGTTACCGACGGCCAACCGCCGCAAGGCGATGGCGCGTTCACTGCTGCTGGGGCTATTGTTCGCGGCCCTGGCGTTGCTGTCGCTGCTGCTGTCCGTGCGCTTCGACGAAGGCATCCACATGGACGCGCGGACGGGGATCACGGCCGTGGCGGGCGCGGTGGGAGGTCTGCCGGCCGCAGTCGTGACCGCGACGGCCGCGGCGGCTTATCGCCTGCTGCTGGGCGGCGCCATCGCCTGGGCCGCGGTCGGATCGATTGCAGGAGCGGCCGCCGCCGGTGCCTTGATTTATCGCTGGCGGGGCGGTTACCGCCAGCCGCTTCGCGTGCGCGAGCTGCTGCTCCTGGCAGCCATCGTCGCGGGGCAGCAGGCGGCATGGATCATCGCCGCGATGCCTCATGCCACCGAAGCCATGGCCGTTATCCTCACTTCGATCCTGCCCCTGGATGCCGCGGCCGTGGTCGTGCTGGGCTTGATCTTCGCAGGCCAGCAGCGGCGCGACAACGACCGCCTGGCCCTGCGTGAGAGCCAGACCCGCCTTCAGGCCGCTATCGACGCCAACCGCGACGCCGTCTTCGAGGTTGATTACGCACGCGGCACCGACTATTACAGCCCGCGTTTCGCCCAGATGCTCGGTTACGGCTCCGCTGATGTGCCGGCGTTCGACGCGTTGATCCATCCCGACGATCGCGATTTGGAAAAGCAGCGGGCCCGCGACCACCTTGCCGGCCGCAGCGATCACTACGAGGCCGAGTTCCGCCTGCGCCACCGAGATGCACGATGGCTGTGGTTTCTGGCTCGCGGCCGGGTGACGCGGCGCGGCCATGACGGCCAACCGCTCTACTGGGTCGGCACCATCAGCGACATCACCGCGTCGAAGCAGGCGCAGCAGGCCCTGGCGCAGTCCGAGGCCCGCTGGCGCTCACTGGTGGAGAATGCCCAAGCCTTGATCGAACTGCTCGACAGTGACGGCCGGGTGCTCTTCACCAACCGCAGCCGCGCGGGTTTTGACGGACCGGTGATCGGCCGGCCTCTGTGGGAACTGCTGCCCGACGACGTGGCCGACGAAGCGCAGGAAAAGGTACGCAGCGTCCTGGACCGCGGCGTCACCATCGGTTTTGAATCACACGACCGCCTCGGCCGCTTTCATACCTGCCAGGTGGCCCCAGTGCGAGAGAACGGCAAGATCGTCGCGGCCGTGGTCATCACCAACGACATCACCGATCGCAAGGTAGCGGAGTCGCAGGCCCGCGATCGGCTCATGCAACTGGCGCGGATAGCGCGGCTGAACACCATCGGGCAGATGGCCGCGACCTTCGCCCATGAACTCAACCAGCCGCTCACCGCCATCATCAATTACGCGGCCGCCGCCAGTCACCACATCGGCCGTCTGCCCAACCATGCGGTGACCGGCTCGCCCCTCGTGGACATGATGCAGCGGATCATCCGCCAGGCCCATCATGCCAGCAAACTCATCGACCGCGCTCGCAATTACGTGGCCCGTCGTGAGCCGAGCAGCGACAGCATCAACCTCAACGACAGCGTTCGCCAGGCCCTGGACTTCATCGAAGCCCAGGCGCGGCGCGTCGGTGCGGCCGTGCAGGCTGATCTGCAACCATCCCTGCCCACGGTCGCCGCTGATCGCGACCAGATTGAGCAGGTGCTGGTGAATCTGCTGCTCAACGCCCTCGACGCCATGGCCGACCTGCCCGGCGAAGACCACTGCCTACGGGTGAGCACCAGCCTCGACGTTCAGCGGCGGTGCGTCACTGTCAGCGTGCAGGACACCGGGCCGGGACTCAGCGGCGACGAAGTGTCACGTATTTTTGATCCGTTCATGACCACCAAGGGCATGGGTATGGGGCTGGGCCTGCCCGTCAGCCGTTCGATCATCACCGCGATGGGCGGCCGACTGTGGGCTGAAACCCGTCCTGTCCGCGGCGGATTCTTCGCCTTCACGCTGCCCCTGCCGTCCGTCGCTCGTCCGCCGTCGCCGCCACTGGCCAACACACTCGCGCCTTGACCAATAGGACCGGCACGACCCAAGTGGGGAGCATCGGTGACTGGATTCAACATCCCCTTTCCGCACGACTCATAGGAGTACGCCATGACCATCTCAGCCACCGTCTTCGTCGTCGATGATGACCCCGACGTCCGCCAGTCGCTGACTTGGCTGCTCGAATCGCTGGGCGTGGTTGTGAAAAGCTATGACTCGGCCGACGCCTTTCTGGAGGACTTTGACCCCCAGCGGCCGGGCTGTCTGGTGCTCGATGTCCGTATGCCCGGACGCAGCGGACTGGACCTGCTCGACGAGTTGCAGCGCCGCGGCGAGCGGATTCCGGTGATTTTTCTGACCGCCTACGGCGAGGTGCCTTCAGCCGTACGGGCGATCAAAGCCGGAGCCGTCGACTTCATCGAGAAACCCTATAGCGAACAGGTGCTTCTGGATCGCATTCATCACGCCCTGGAGTCAGACCGCCGCCGCCGCGAACTGGAGGCCCAGCGCGAGCAGATCGTCGAGCGTTTCAACGCCCTGACGCAGCGGGAGCGACAGGTGATGCATATGGTCGTGGCGGGGCTGCCCAACCGCCGCATCGCCGCCGACCTGGGTTTGAGCGAAAAGACCATCGAGGTACACCGGGCCCACGTCATGGAGAAGACGCAGGCGCATTCGCTGCCCGACCTGGTCCGCATGGCACTGATTGTCGAAAACAAAGCAGCCGTCGATGCCCTGAGACATTGACGCATGGTGGAAGCTGCCGCTGCTCACTGCGTTCACCACGGACCGCGGCGATGACGTGTCGGATCCGATGGGTGGGCCGATCACTGGGTGCCCGCATGCTCGACCGCGGGCCAGTTTTCATCGTCGTCCACCGTCTTTACGGCTTCAGGCATCGGCTCGCGCATCAGACCGCCTGTGCGTTTGAGCCACGTACGCAGGACCACGAACAGCGCGGCGGCCGCCAGGAGGCTGGCGACAAACAGTGTGCCCGTCATCCGCCAGCGCCCATCCGAAACCGGATGTGAATCCCGTGTAACCGGGGTCACAATCGTCGCAGTCGCATTCGCGCCCGTCTCGTGACTGAGCACCAGGTGATAGGCTGTGAAGGCGCGTGTCAGAGCTTCGAGGACCCGGATGACGCTCTGGCGGCCATCCTCACCGGGCTGCTGATAAGCGAGGCGAAACTGCTGGCCCTGAACGTGCTCGACGGTCAGCTTCTGCTCCAGGTGGTCGCGCAGGTCACTGGTCGAGGCGAACGCCCGCATACCGCGTTGCCGCAACTGGTTGAGCGTCTCATTGAGCACCGGATCGCTGAGCAACACCTGCTTCTGCTGCGCCGCCCATACGCCCGCGTCCTCCGGGACGCCGCCGCTGGCCATCACCTCCACCGCGGCCGTGGCGCGCCAAGTCGGCTCGACAAGGCGCTGGCCGAACATGTAGCTCACGATGCCGAGGATGGTCACTGTCAGCACCAGCAGCATCACGCTGTTGGCGGCCTTCTGCGTGGACCAGCGGCGGATCATTTCAGCCTCTGAGCGTTCAAGGAAGTGCTTGACTTCCAGAAGCACCTGTCGCTGCTGCAGCAGACCCGCGTAGCGCTGCCGATCGACCTGCGTGCCGGCGGCATCGCCGGCCTTGACGGCCGCCGCCTGCTTCTCCCGCTGTTCGATCGCCGCCGCCCGCTCGCGCAGGGACTGTTGCTGCTGCTGCAGCTTCGTCTCATACTCGGCAAGCTGCGCCTCCCGCTGCTGCAGCGCGATCTGCCGCTGCGCCACCTCCGCAGTTGCAGCCGTGCCGCCTCCATCTTTGCCTGATTGACCTTCCAGACGCGCCAAGGCCGACGCGATGTCCGCCTGCTGCTTGTCCAGCTCCGCACGTTCCTGAGCGAGCATCTGCTGAAGCTGCCGCAGCTCCTCCTCACGTTTGTCCTGCTCCGCGGCCGCACGCTCGGCCGACAGACGCTGATCCTCGAAGCCGGCTGCGGCCTCATCGGCCTCCTGACGCGACTCCTCGATCTGCTGCCACTGCTGCTCCAACTCCTGGCGCTGGGCGGCAAGCTGCTTCTCGTGATCGCGGGCGGCTTGCTCGCGGGCCTCCAACTGAACCTTTTCCTTTTCCAGTGCCGCGCGTGCAGCGTCCAGCAGTTCCTGCTGATGCGTCAGTGCTTCCTGGGCCTCGGTCAAGGCCGCATTGCCCTTGCCCGCGTGAATCTCGGCCTCCTGCTGAGCCAAATGCTCGGCTCTCTCCTGCAGTTCCGCCGCCATGGTGTCGAGGCTATGCCTGCGGGCGCTCAACGCCGCCTGATCCTCCGCCAGAGCCGCGCGATCATCATCGAGCTGCTGACGCTCGACCACGAACTGACGCCGCGCCTGTTCGAGTTTTTCCCGCTGCTGATCGAGCTGCTGCTGCCGAGCCGCGATCTCCGCGCCTTGGGCCTCGACTTCGACAGCCTGCGCATCCAACTCCTGCTGGCGCTCGGTTATCTGCCGACGCTGCTCCGCCAGCTCAGCCTGCATTTTCTGACGCTGCTGCGCCGACTGAGCCTGCTCGGATTCGATCTGCTTCTGCCGCGTCTGCAATTCCTGCTGCTGCGCGGCCAACTGCTTCTTCTGCTCCTCGATGCGGCAGGCACGCTCCTCAAACTGCCCGAGTTTCTTCTCGAACTCGTTTTTCTGTGTTTCAAACTCGCTCTTGAACCAATCCAGTTCGCTGCGCTGCTTGTCGAGCTGGCGCTGCCGGTCGACCAGTTCCCCCTTGGTCTTCTCCATCTGCTCCGCGGCCGCTGTCAGTTGCTGGCGTTGCTCGTCGATCCTTCGGCCGTCGTGGTCAACCCGGTGGCGATCCTTCTCCAGTTCCTGGCGTTGGGCCGCCAGATCGGCGCGGCGGGCGACGACGGCCTGGCGCATGCGGTCGAGTCGGCGGCGTCGGTCGGTTACACGTGACTGAGCCTTGGCCAGCAACGCGATCTGCTGACGCATCGTCACGGCTTCGCGCTGGCTTTCCTGCTGCCAGTTCTTGAGCCGGCCCAGCCGCTCCTCGAGTTCCCCCAGCAGGTTCTCGACCTGCGGCAACTCGGGCGACGATGGGTCGGTGGTCTGAAACTGGGCCTGTGATGGATCACTGCTGTTCATGGCGCACTCCAGAGCGCGGACCGCTCGACCCGGATTTTGAGCCGAAAGCAGCCGGATTGCCGGTGGGCTGTAACTGGTATCGGACGACAGCCCAGTCCGCCTGAACGTCACAAACGGAAAATGCGCGATCCAAACGACGTATCATGAACACTGGCCGGTGATCCAGATGATGCCTGCATCCGCATACGGAACGCCAACGTGAGACCGGTAACCATTGCCACCGCCTCGATCAACCCGGCCGATGCAAATGCCGCGGCCATGACCCTCGCGGATGTGGCCTTCGGCTACGAAAGCGGTCGACCGATCCTCGCGGATTTCAGCGCCCGGTTGCCGGCCGGGAAACTGACGATCCTGATCGGCCCCAACGCGGCCGGCAAGTCAACCCTGCTGCGTTTGATGATGGGCCAGTTGCGTCCATGGACCGGGCACATTGTCCTCCACGGCCAGCCGGTTTCGGCCATGCCCCCCGCCCGACGGGCGCGGCTGATCAGTTACGTGCCGCAGCGGGGCAGTTGCGGCTTCGCCTTTACCGTCCGCCACATCGTCGCCATGGGCCGCCATGCACGATCCGACGACCCGCGCATCGTCGAGTGGGCGCTGCGCGAATGCGAACTGATCTCGCTGGCCGACCGTGTGTTCAACCACCTCTCGGTCGGCCAGCAGCAGCGCGTCCTGCTGGCCCGTGCTTTTGCGCAGGCGGCCGACCCTTGGCCCGGACAATCACCCGCGCCAGACGGCCCGCGGCACGATGGCTGCGTCATGCTCCTCGATGAGCCCGTCAGCGCCATGGACCCGCGGCATGTGCATCACACAATGGCCCTGCTGCGCCGCCGCGCGACCATGGGACTGACCGCCTTGATCGTGCTGCACGATCTGAACCTTGCAGCCCGCTATGGCGACGAACTGTGGCTGCTGCACGCCGGCCGACTGGTCAAAGCCGGCAACTGGCGCGAGGTACTCGATCCCGACGTACTTGGACCGGTCTATGAGGTGCGCTTCGAGAACCTTGCCGGTTCCGGTCAGCGGCCGATCCTGCGCGTCGAACCGCTCGATGGCTAGACTGAGACTACACTATGTGATGAGTGCCGCCCCCGCCGGCCGGAGCAATCGCCATGTCCATGATCGCCATTCTCGCCGCTGTGCCGGTGCCACCATCGATACCCACGCTGGCGCAGCGCGGCGACTGGGTGGAGTTGGTCATCTACGCCATCGGCACAGTGATCGTGGTCGGAGGCTGGATCGCCAACCAGTTGCGGCAGATGCGGGAAGAGCAGCAGCGTCGCCGCAAAATCGCCGGCTTGGAGGCCGGCAGGCAAGCGGGGCGTTCGGACATACCCGATAAATCCGGCGTGCAGCCGATGCCCACGCAGGACGAACTGGCCCGCCGCCGTCGCCAGCAGCTTGCCGAACTGGCTCGCCGCCGTGGTGAAGGCGACGAGGCTGCGCCGCGCGAACCAGCCGGCCTCAGCCCCCACGAAGCCTCACAGCGCCAACGCGCCCGTGAAGCTTACGAACGCCGTGCCGAAACCCTGCGCCGCCAGCGCGCCGAGGCCGAACGCCAGGCTGAACGCGACTCGGAAGGCGCAACCCGCCAGCAGCGAGACTTGCGGCAGCGTCGCGAACGGGCGCAGCAGACGCAGCGGCAGCGCGACTTGCAGCGGCGGATGCAGGACCGCACCCGCATCAGCCCCCCACCGCCCGCTGCCCCGCCCATACCCACCGCGCCGACCCCCGTGCTGAAGCGGGTGGCCGCAACAGCGCCCACCCCTGCCGCGCCTGCTCGCGCCGCCGCATTCGCCGCCGCCATCGGGCCGCTGAACGTCAACGCCCTGCGCCGCGCCATCATCCTCAAGGAAGTCCTCGACCGCCCCGTCGCACTCCGCGAGCCCATCGACATGGCACGGTATTAGCCGCCTGGCGGTGAATGAACCGAACATGGCTTTCAGGGCGCGACCAGCACCCGTGCCTCGCTCAGACGCACGCGGTCCAGCACCGGGCCATGCTGCGCCTCCTCCAGACGTATCCGCAGCGCCCCGGCTTGCACTGACACGTTCAGCGACGTTCGCAACTGGTCGGCGTCAAGCCTCATCGCTGCAAGCACCGCTTCATCATGCTCGAACATCACGTCCACGCTCCCCCACCACCGCTGTGGATGATCGGTTGGCAGATCCAGCTCCACCATCGCCGTCAGCCGCGCCGCGCCCGGCGGAAGGTCAAAACGCACCGTCGTCGGCCCATGCAGATACAGCGCCTCCTCCTGATCGTCGTAACCGTCTTCGCCACTGCGCGTCGCCGGCCACGGCACCCCGAAGACGACGGCCGGCTGCTCGACCGTCATCGGCAGATCCAATAGGCTCACCAGCGTGCCGGCTCGCCCGCGGACAGCCACCGCTGCCAACGCCGACACCGGCAACGCCACCCCCCGCCCATCAGTCAACACCACACCCAGCGTCGCGCCGGTCAAGGACAATGCGCTGCCCGTGACCCGCGACCCGTCGCGCAGCAGCAGGTGATGCCCGCCGTCACCGGATAACGCAACATCGGCAGCGGCAGCGGCGGCGAAGCGCACCGCCGCAATGCGCTCAAGTGGAATCGACAGCAAAGACCCCGCGGCAATCTCCAGTTCAAGGTGCTCGTCTCCGATCGCGACGACGAATCCTTCGAGGCGATCGCCATTTAGCATCGTTACCGCATCATGGACTGTCAGCCCGGTCACGTCGGCTGCAACAGGCTCGGTTGGCTGCACTTGATCGCCGCCGTCAAAACGCAACGCGGTCAGTTGCGCCAACGTCGCGGTCAGCGGTCCGAGTCGCGGATGCTCAATCACGAGTCGCCCCCGCTCATCGACACCGATGTACCGCCCCTGATAGCGCTGCCCGTCCACAAGCACCAGCTCACCAGCCCGTCCCGCTGCCGTGGCGTGTGCGGCCGGGGTCGTCGGGACCACTGCATCGCCAGGCGTGAATCGCACCTCGACCAGCTCATCCAGTCGCATCTGTCGCAGCACGCGGTCGTCATCGAAATAGCGGACAACGCCGTCGTCCACGTCCTGCAGCGTCACCGACTCACCGTGCAGATCAGGCCCCAGCAGTGTCGCCGGCGCGGCCGCGTAAATCGACGCGCTCAGCGAAAGCGATGCGATACACGTACCCACGACCATGCGGCTGCACAGGCTCATCGCTGAAAGATCGGCAGATAACGGTTGGGCACCTGCAGCACCAGCAGCGACATGGCCGTGGCGTATGACGAGCCGTGGTTCGACGTCCACGACCCGTCGGGACGCTGGGCGCGGACAAGGTTGTCGCGCACGGCCGGGAACCAGTCGCGCCACCAGTCGCCGCCGGCCAGAAACATCGCCTGGGCCGCATAGTAGTGCCCGTAGTGAAAGTGTCCGAACGGTTCGTCAGGGTCACTGCCGCGGAATGGCTGAAGATACGCCAGCCCGTGAAAGACGGCCGGGTCGTCGTACACGCCCGCGTAGTACAGGCTGGCCACGCCCGCGGCCGAACGCGGAAACGCCGACGCCCCCGGACGCAGCATGTAGCGGAACCCCCCGTCCTCGGGATTCTGACACAGCCGAACGTACACAATGGCGCGGTCCATCGTCTCGGCCGGTACGACGATGCCCGCGTTCCGCGCCGCCCGCAACGCCATCACCTGGCAGATCGTCACCGAAATGTCCGCATCATACGGGGCCGGCTGATAGCGCCAGCCGCCCTCGTGGTTCTGCGTGTGTACGATCAGCCGTACCGCCTTGATCAACGCATCGCGCAGCCGCGGATCATCGCTGTGCCCGTACACCTCCGCCAGCATCAGTGTGGCAAAGCCGTGACCATACATCGGCCCATGCGAAGTCTCGGCCGCGATCAGCCCCGTGGGCGTCGAGCTGTCGAGCACGAAGTCCACACCACGGCGGACAACGTCGGCATACGGCCCGCGATCGGGCAGGTTGCCGTCGGCCATAAATGCCATACACGACAGCGATGCTACCGCCACGTTGCGCCCATACGCCGAGCCGGTGAAATGTCCGTCGGCCGCCTGCATCTGCGCCAGGTGCGCCAGCCCACGCTCCACTGCCTGCCGCGATGCCGGCGTAATCTCCGCGAAATCCACCGGTTGCGCTGCCAACGGCGACGTCACGAACATGACGCCCAACAGCGGGCCGATCATTCGGCTTCCGCATGGCATCATCGCACAGGCTCCGCATCATCCTCCAGCGGCTGCGCCAGTCGCTGGTAGTACGCTTCGGTCAGCGGCTGATAGACAGCACTGAATGGATCGCTGCTGCCCTGCGACAGTTCGCCGCGAATCTGCGCCGGCAGGTGACCCCACGCCCGGCCCGATGCATCCGTCTGCTCCAGCGCACCGGCCAACCCCGCCGTCGCCACCGAGCCGGGCGACGCCTCACCATGATGGGCTTCACTGCCCGCCGTCACGGCAGTTGCGGCTCCGGCCGATGGTGAGACATTCTGACGCGAGCCGGTATCCGCCTGCCCCGGCTGCCCCGCCCCGGCACCGCCCGAGCGATCACGCTGCGGCCGCGGTCGATTGAGCTGCGCGATCAAGGCGTCGAGGCTGTCGATCGCCTCCCGCTGCAACCGCTGCGTCGCCAGGTCGGCCGGCAAAGAGGCATCCCGCTCCAGTCGCGCCGCGGCGTCGGTCATCCTCGTCACAGCCCGCTGCATCAGATCCATCGGCCCCGGCTCGCCGGCGAGCATGCTTCCGGCCGCATCGTCGGGCGATGCCGACTGCGTTGGCTTGTCGATGCCCAGCAGTTCGTCGAGGCTCGCCCCCGCCGGACCGGAAGCACCATCCGCGCCCACCGCAGCAATCCAAACGGACGCCAGAAGCACGGTCACTCCACAAAGAGTCGCGGCCGTCAGGGAACGGTTTCCGCGTTCCCGCTGCCCCATCCCCCGATGTACCGCTCGCTCACGCTCGCGGCTCGCTGTGTGCGTTCGCACAATCTTCATTGATGCCGCTCCTGTGCGGGCGCTGCCGTGGACTGCTAATGGGCCGTCAGACGCTCAGCCAGATCCTGGCCGAGTTCCGCCACCTGCGCCTGCCGCCTCGCTGCCGCCGCCCGATCGGCACGCGCATCCTTCGCCTCATCGTAGACCTGCTGCTGCATGTACCGCAATAACCGCAGTTCCGCCACGAGTCGGGCCGGATCCTGCTGTCCGCCCGCACCACCATCCCCGCCACCGGCACCGCCCGAATCCTCGCCAGCCAGTGGACGCTGGTACGGCTGATCAGCCGCGATGCGTAAAGCCTCGGCCATGGCGCTAAGTGTCACAGCGATCCCCTGCTGACGCGGCGGCAGGCCCGCATCCGCGTCCCCGGCGCGCAGCAGAGACGCGGCATGGGCGGCATCACCATCCACCTGCGCGTGCAGATGCTCGAACAGCGATGCGCCCTCGACTTGTCTTCGCAGCTCGCCAGCCGCATCGCGCACGTCCATCTGCCGCCGTGATAACTCCAGCATCGCCCTCCGCTGAGCCCGCGTCAGTCCCGCGTCGCCCACCTGTATAACCACCGCGGCCGTGTCGGCCGTCACCGTCTGCTGCTGCGCGGCCAGGCCGGCATAGCGATCCGCCAGCTCGCGCCGCTGACTTTGGGCCGACTGCTCCCCCGCCTGCTCAAGCTGCTGCTCCAGCCACGCCAGGGCCGCCTCAAGCGACCCCAGCGCCGCCGCCTGATTCCCTTCCGCCGGCTCGCGCTCAGCCGCACGCAGGGCCGTCAGCGCCAAGCCCTGTGCCGCAGCCGCACCGTCCAGATACTGTGCCGCCGGCTGCATTTCCATATCGACGGTCGCCTGCTGTCCCACCGCCAGCGTGTTGCGCCGCAGCGTCTCCAGCGGCGGAGCCAGCGGCGGCAACTGCGCCGCGGCACGCAACCTCTCCAAGCCTGCCCGCTGCTGCTGCACGAGCTGCTCGATGGCCTGACGCAGATCGTCGAGCATGCGGACGAGAATCTCCTGTCGCCGCTGCGGCTGACGAGCCAGAGCCTCGAGCATCCGTGCCAGCGTCCGCGCTGCCGCCTGCTGATCCCCAGCCGCGCCGGCGAGGCGGTTTTCATGCATCTGCCCCGCCGCCGCCTTCATGCGCATCGTCAATCCCTCGCGCCGGGCCATCGCCGCCGCCTCCGCCAGCGATGCCGCCGCGGCCTGATCATCCGGCGACGCGCTCTGTCGCGCCAGCGCCTCGGCCGCAGCATGCAGGCGATCCGCCAAACGCTCAGCCTCGCGTGCCGCGTCGGCCTGACGCTGTGCCAGTTGCCGCAGTTGCTCCAGTGCTTGCGGATCCTCCTGCGCCAGTTGCGCGACCTCCAGCCCCAGCGTCCGGCCTGTCAGCGCAGCGGCCTGCTCAGCAAGCTGCTCCTGCGTGCGGCGAAGGGCCGTCAATTCACTCTGCAGTGCCAACACGTCGCGCCCCTGATCCAGCCAGGCCGCCAGTTCGCCGAGTTTGGCCGCCGCCTGTTCGCGGGCGTCGCGACGCTGCGATGCCGTGCCCGCCTCGGCCCCCTGCCGCGCCGCGTCACCGGCCGCGTCCAGCAGCACACCCGTCTGTTCGATCACACCCTCCAGCAGAGCATCGTCCAGGCGATTGCGGGCAAGCTCGCCGCCCAGGTCGGCCGCGACCTGCCGCTGATGCTGCACCTGGCTTACCAGCCCCCACTGCGCGTCCACATCGGCGTCTGTTTCACCCTCGATCAATTCGCGCTGCCGCTGCTCAAGCTGCTGCACCGCCCGCCGTATCGTCGCGAGCTGCCGCCGCAGCCGTCCCGCCAGGGCCGCCGGCTCGATGATCTTCAGCACCACCGGCGACGACCGTGCAGCCGCATGCGTTTGACCATCCAGCGCGAAGTTGTCACGCGCCTCGCCGAGGAGCACCACCTGATCACCCGGCCGCAGCGACCAGCCGGCCAGGTCCAGATCATGTCCCAGCCGCGCCTCCGCCTGCGCAAGCTCCTGCTGCGCCAGCACCGTCGGTTCGCGTTCGCCTTCCGACCCGCGGGGGCGCAATGCCAGCAGCGATACTTCCCGCAGCGCCACGTCATCGCGGGCCGCCGCCTCGACGCTCACCATCGCCGTCGCCAGTACCGTCAGGTTCTGACCAGCGGGCGACTCGAGCACCACCGTCGGCAACCGATCTTCATGGGCCGTGAGACGGAACAGACTTTCGGTCTGCTCGCTCAGACCCAGCTCGTCACGCAGATGCACTGCCGTCGCCACATCGCTCGTAAGCGTGAAAGCGACCGTCAGCATCGACCCCGCATGCTCGGCACGCACATCGCGCGGCAAGGCATTGTCGCGAATCAGCCCCGGCAGCACCGCCGCCCATGGATGCTGGTCAGCCTTCGACAGAGCAAGCGGTCTGGAGGCCTCCACCGTCAGTATCACGCGGGAGCCGATCAGTGCGCTGGATGGCTCCGCACTGCGCCCGTTCCAGGCGATGGTCTGCGATTCCACCATGCCGGCCGCGTACGGCGGGGGGGCGATAGCGGCCGTGAAGCGCGTCAGCCGTGGCCGGGCCGCGAGCATGATGCGGCGGTCGGGCGTCGCATCGTCGCCGGCCTCGATACGATATTCAATCTGCCATGTGGCGTCGTTCGCGCCGGTCGACGCATCCGCCGTTGCGTCATGTGGGCGCAGCATCGCTTCGTAGACAGCCGTCGCGCCCGCCGGCGTCTCGGGCGTGAGCGAGTCCTGCCGCGTCATGATCTGCCGCTGCCACGGCCCGGTTCGGCCGTCGGCGATGCGGCGGTGCCAGAGCGTCACCCTCAACCCCGGCCTCGCCCCGCGCGTCACGCCAGCGCGCATCCGCAGCGGCGCGTCGACCGGCCAGGCCGGGCGATGCCCCAGGTCCAGCACCTGCACCCGCCGCGGCCACTGCGCATCGCCAAGCGGCAGCAGCCAGCGCTGCATCGCGATCACTGAGCTGCGCCCCGCCAGCACCGCCAGCGCCAGCATGACCACAAGGGTGAGCATCGCCATCCCCGCCAGCCGCAGTGTCCGCGTCGCATCAATCAGTCGCGGCATCGGCAGCGTCCGCAGCAGTGCCTCGACGCGTGCCCGCGACATCGCAGCCAGGCCCATGCCCGCAGCGCTCACTGCGGCTTCCGATCCATCGGTCAGCTCAACCGCGCTGGCCAGTTGCCCCCCCAGTCGCGGCTCAAGCTGCTCGCATCGCAGCGCCAGCGCCGCGGCCGTCGGCCGCAAGCGCGCGATCGCCTTCACCTCGCGCACCAGCCACGTGGCGGCCAACGTGACCGCCGCCAGACCGATGCCCAGACGCAGCAGGGCCGGCAGGCGCAGCACGCAATCCACCAATGCCGCCGCGAGCAGCACTGCCGCGGCCGTGATGATCGCTGTGCATGCCGTCCGCACCCACAGCAGCCGTCGGGCAACCAGGGCCGTGCGTTCAAGCTCAGTGCGTGTCTGCTGCATCGTGTGTTGTCACCGTGACCTGCTGGTCCTCATCCTGGTCACGCCAGGCGCAGCGCCTTGCGTCCTGCCCACTCGAGCGTCAGGAGGGTGAGCAGCAGCGCCAATGTGGCCGGCCGATCCCACAGCGGGCGGCGCACGTCTGCCGCGTGCCGCTGCGCGCGCCGCGGCACACTGGCCACTAGTCTCGTTAGTGCGTCATCCGCATCGGCAGCAACCACGGCCCCGCCCGTCGCCTCCGCCAGTCGCCGCAGCAGATCGTGGTCAGGCCGCGGATCGCGCAGTTCGTCGCCGGCCGCGATCACACTCACACGCTGACTCAGCGGCAGGCCCGCCAGCACCGGCTCAGCCACGTGAAGCAGCACCTCACCCGCCTGCGCCGGCCGCCACAATGTCTGCCACTGCATCTCCGCTGTACTCTCGCCGACATCCACTCCTTGCGGGAGCGGCACAAGCCTCAGTACAAGTTGCTCTCGCGGCGTGCCCCGCAATTCATCCCCGGCACCGTCCACCACGTGCACGCTGATCCGCGGGCCAAGCGTCTGGGCCAGCAACGGGTCGCGCACGCGCAGCCGCAGCGGCATGGTCTGCCCGACGCCCAGACGCCGATGCGCCACCTCCAACACTGCCGGCGCCCGCGAGCCATGCTGCATGCCGTGGTGCGCCAGCACCTGAAGAAGTTGCGTGTACACCCGCTCATCAAAGAGCCCGCCTGCACCGTAACGCCATCGCCACAGGTCATCCGTCGCCAGATACATCACCAGCCCCGAGCCATATCGCATCTGCGTAAGGAGCGGCACGTCGCGGTCGGCCACCGCCTCGGCCAGTACATCCACGGCGGGCTTGTGCGGCCCGATATCCTGAACGTAGTGCAGTGGCGGCAAATCCTGCATCGCCAAAGTTCGCGCCAAGGCGGCTGCTTCATAACCTGGAGCATCGGGCTCCAGATGCAGCAGACCCAGGCGGTCAGCCGTCGGCGTCGTCCGCAGCGATGCCGTGCCGCCCGCGCCAGTCAGAGCCGTCACCTCGCCCGGCCGGCTCATCGGCAGCAGGTCTTCCATCGCGGTATCGGCATAGCTCACCGGCGTGAACCTCGGTCCGGCCACCATCAGCAGTCCCAGGCCTCGCACCGCAACCTGATCGCGTATCAGCCGCATTTGCGCCGGCGAAAAGTATGTGGCCGCCACATCGCCTATCACCAGCACGTCGAAGTCCGCCAGTTCCCGGGCATCGGCGGGGAAGCGTGCCAGGGCCCGCGTGCCTTCCTGTACGAACCCGCTCTCGGCCGAGGCCAGCAGCACCGCCGCCTCCATGCCGGCCGTGCGCACCAGCAGATTTTTCAGGTAGCGATACGCCCATCGCGGCTGGCCATCGACATAAAGCACCCGCAGCGGCCGATCGACCAGTTCGATCGCCACTTCCGCCTGCTTGTTCTCAAAGTCCCATGCCGCCGATGCCTCCGTCAGCGCCTCCACGTGCAGCTCGACGCGCCATGTCACCGGCCCGGCCGCCTCGCCGCGACCTTCCAGTCGATGCGGCCCATCAAGCTGCTCCGGCTGATCGACCTGGATGCTGCGCTCAGCGAGCACGCGGCCCGTGGCGTCATCAAGCAGACGCAGCGTCATATGCGGAAGGCCTTCACTCCATCCGGCCCCGGGACTCGGCGCCAGCCACACCATCACCGGCACCCGGTCGGTCAGGAACGCCTGCGTCGGCGCTTCAACCCGCGCGATGCCCACGTCGAGGGGCGACTCAGCCTGGCCCAGCGCCAGGGCGAACACGCCCACACCCCGCTGCTCCAGGCGGCGAAGCAGCTGCACATCCACGCCGTGCGGGCTCGCGCCATCGGACAGCAGGAGTACGCCGGCGACCGGCACATCGCCATCATCATCGAGGATGCGTTGCAGCGCCCGATCGATCCGCGTTGCCGCTCCCACGGCGGGCGGCGGATCGGCCAGCGTCTCGACCGCCAGCGGCATCGCGTGCTCGTTGAATGCAAATACACGCAGCCGGCGGTCGTCGGCAAAGGGCGAACCCGTCAGCGTCGGCAACGCCGCGGCCAGAAGCTGGCGCACGTGCTGCTCTCGCGTCAGGCGCGCGGCAGCAGCACTGGCATCCGCCACCAGCGGCCCATCTGCCGTCCGCATCGAAGCGGAGCTGTCCAGCAGCACATACAACCGGTCTGGCTCGACGCGCTCGCGCATCTCCACCCGCTGCGGCCCGGCCAACGCCGCCACCAGCAGCAGCAGCGTCAGCACGCGCAGACCCGCGAGCGGCCCCCGCACCCAGCGCGGCCCAAGACGGTGACGGTAACTCCACGCCGCCAGCGCGACGGCCGCCAACAGCAGCAGTCCCCACAGCCACGTCGGCAACGGAGTCTGCCAGTCGAAACGCACGGGCGCGGAACTGACCATAACCTCGCCGGTGTTCATGGCCCGCCCTCCGCGCCGCGCGCATACCGCGGCGGCGGCTCATGACTCAGCCACCGCGCCAGCAGCAGTTCTCCCACCGCAAGCAGCAGTACCGCCCCCAGCAGCGGCCGGCCCAGGTCGCGCCCCGTCGGACCGGCTGCCATCATCAGCGCCGACACCGCGTTATCCGCGTCCAGCCATGCCCAGGTGCTGACACGCCCCGTCGATGTCAACCTGTCGAGTGCATCGCCCAGCGCGTCGGCCGCGACGGCCGTCGTGTCCCCCGCCTCCGACGCCACGTTTACCAGCACGCGGTCCGACCACTGAATACTGGGCGGCTGCGTGTCAGCCATCACCTCGCCCCAAGCACCGGCCAGCGGCACGCTCCCCGCCAGCGCCCGCAGCGATTCATGCACCAGTGGCACGAACAGCGGCCGCGTCGGCAGATTCGTCCAGTCCGCGTCCACGGCCGAGAGCAGCAGCAGCACGTGCCCCTCACCCAGCGGACGGTGTATCAGCCACGGCACTACATCGCCGCCGGCAGCCAGCGACAGCCAGACCGTCTCGTCACCGGAAGCACGATCCGCCACGTGCTCCACCACACGGTGCCACGTCGAGACCCGATGCACGCGGATCGGCGCCAGCAGCTTGTCCCACTCGGCCGCGAGCAGTTGCAGCGCCGGCGGCGGTGCATCGACGTTCAATGACCATCCACCACTCGACATCGCCGGCCGCGCGGAACCGACGCGACCCGCAAATCCCAAAGCGGCAAACAGTGATTCCATACGCGCCGACGCATCCTGCTCACCATCGGCCGGCGGCTGCACCCACAGCACGCCGCCCCGTTGCGTCCACTGCGCCAGTGCCGATGCCGCGGCTTCGCTCACGACGTCCGCTCGCAGCACCACGGCGGCATCAAAATCTCTGAGCACCCGATCCACGTTCGCGTCGTCCGCGGCCAGCACCTGCGGATCGATCGCACGCACGCTGACGGCCGCCTCGTCAGCATCATCCACATCGCCACGCGGTCGCAGCGCCAGCCACCACCACTGAGCGGGACGCAGCTCGCCCGCATCGGGCCGCGTCTGGTCGCGATCGATCAGTGCCACGCGTAACGGGCCGGACGGTTGGAGCCAGCGGCGTTGGGCGTCGTCATCCGCCAGGGCATTGGCCGCTTGAATTGCTTCAGCCTGTAAGGTCGCTTCGAGCACCCAGGGCGTGCCGCGCTCAACGGGCAGCCACGATGCATCCAACATCAGATTCACGTGCGTCTGCGTCTGACCCGGCGCGAGCGTGATGCGGCCCGACGCGGCCGACACCCGTTGACCATCGGGACCGTGCAACGTCATCGCGACGGTCAACGGCAGCGCGGCACCCACGTCGCCGTACCGTCGCACGTCGACTTCCACCCCCAACGCCGCATCCCCCGCCGCTGCCGCATACACACGCTGCCGCATCGGGCGCAGGGCCGCGATCTGCACGTTATCGACCGATGTCACCGGACGCGTGACCAGCAGACGCGGCGCAGCGTGGTCCGGTGAAACCTCGAGCCGTGAAAATGCATCGAGTATGGCCGGCGGCTGGTGCGACGCCACGACCAGCACACAATCGGCCGCTGCCGCGGCTCCCGCCGCAGCGAGTTCATCCATCAATGCCTGCACAGCCGCCCCATAGGTCGTCTGCGGTTGCATCGGCCCGTATGTCGGCGACAGGCCATCGAGTATCTGCAGCGCCTCGGCCGAGGTGAGAATCGTCAGTTCAGTCACACCACGAGCCGCCTGACTCAGCGGCAGGAGCACCACGCGGGCTCCGGAGTCCAATGTCTCCAGCATCGCCCGGGCAGCACGCACACTGCGGTCAAACCGCGACCGTTCGCGGAACTCGCCATCCAGCGGCGCACTGCTGGCCAGGCTGTCGTCGATCAGCACCGCCACGTAACGCGACACGTCGCGCGCGCCCAATGCGGCCCACGCGCCTGTCAATGGCCGCGACAATGCCAGGCCCAGCAGCAGCACCAGCAGGCATCGCGTCAGCAGCAGCAGCCAGTTCTGCAGGCGCAGGCGTGTCCGCTGGCGGCTCATGGCCTGGGCCAGGAAGCGCATGGCCGCCCACGGCTGGGTGCGGCGACGGGCGCGGGCCAACAGGTGGATGACGATCGGCACCGCCACGGCTGCGGATCCCGCGACCGCCAGACCGGGATGGACGAACAGGCCGGCCGCCTGCGCGATTGTCGGTGCTGCGATGACAACGACAACGCCCATCATGATGCACCCCTGCGTGCCAGTCGTGCGCTGCGGCGAGCCAGGAACTGCGCCAGCGCCGGGCCCACGGGCTGCGAGGTGTCCAGCAGCACGTAATCGAAGCCGAACCGCCGGGCAAGCTCCGCCACGGCCGCCAAGTGCTGGTCGATCAACTGCCGATATGTCTGCCGCAGCGCCAGCGGATCGACCCCCAGGTGGCCTTCGCCCTCCAAGCCCACGAACCGGGCCGGGTCGGTGAAGGGAAACACGCGCTCGGCATGGTCGAGCGTCTGGATCACCAGCAGATCGTGGCCGTGGTGTGACAGGCGTGCCATCGCCCGCTCCAGCCCGGCCGCATCATCCAGCAGATCCGATAGCAGCACCAACAGTCCCCGCCGCGGCGTCCGGGCGACGAACTGATTGACCACACGCGCCAGATTCGCCGCCGACGCGCCGGGACTCTCATCGGCTCCGCTGCCGCTGTCGCGCGGCTTCGCCGCCGACAAGACCGTGAGCATCGCCCGCCAATGCTCATCGCCGCCGGCCAGGCGAGTGCTCTGACGGATCGGCTCGCGGGCGTCGTGCGGATCGAACAGCAGCAGACCGGTCCGGTCACCCTGGCGGATGGCCAACAAGGCGATGGCGGCGGCGAGCGTCGCCGCGGCGTCGATCTTGCGCCACCCGTATGTCGCCCGGCCATTGCGCGCCGCTCCCCGCGGCAACGGTGAGCCATAGGTCATTGAACCTGACACATCCAGCAGCAGATGCAGGTCGAGGTTCGTCTCCTGCTGATACTGCTTGACCACCAGGCGATCGGACCGCCCGTATACCTTCCAGTCCAGGTGCCGTGTGTCGTCGCCGGGGGCATAGGGCCGATGCTGGGCGAACTCGACGGAATAGCCGGCATAGGGCGAGCGGTGCATGCCGCTGGTGATGCCCTCGACGATCATCCGCGCCCGCAGTTCGAGTGAATCGACCGCCGCCAGCGTCGCTGGCTCGAGCACATCGCGGTCTGGCACAAAAGAATCAGCCATGGGCAGCCATCGCGTTGACATGCAAAGTCTAGCCGATCCCCTCGCCGACACGCTGCGGCACAGAACGTGCCCGTGAAAGCGGTACCATGCCGGCCAACCAGGCTGTCACCAGATCACGGAGACCCCCATGCACGCCCGCGATACCAGACCGGATGACGACGCCGAGACAGTACCCCTGATCCCGCGCACGCTGCTGTTCGGTCATCCGCAGCGCAGCGGCCCACAGCTTTCGCCCGACGGCCGGCGGCTGGCGTATCTGGCCCCCGATGATCGCGGCGTGCTCCAGGTCTGGCTCCAGGGCGCCGCGGCCGACGGCGGCGGCGCTGGACAGGATCGGCCGCTGACGCACGACCCCCGCCGCGGCATCCGCGTCTACAACTGGACCCACCTGCCCGACCATCTGATCTATCAACAGGATTCCGACGGCGACGAAAACTTCCATCTCTACCTGCTCAACGTCGCCACCGGTTCCGTGCGCGACCTGACGCCCTTCGACGGCGTGCGGGCCGAGCTGGTCGCCCTGGACCACGAGCAGCCCGCCGTCATCCTCGCCGCCCTCAACCGCGAGGACCGCCGCCGTATGGATGTCTTTCGCATCCACCTGCGCGACGGATCGGTCGGGCTGGACACGCGCAATCCGGGCACGGTGCTGACCTGGACGCCGTGGAAACTGGAGATCCGCGCCGCCCTGGCGGGTGCCGACGACGGCGGCCACGAACTGCTCCTGCGCGATGGCAGCGACCAGCCGTGGCGAACGCTGCGTCACTGGGGACCCGACGACCAGGGCCGACCCGTCGGCTTCAGCCGCGACGGCCGAACCCTCTACCTGCTGGCAAACCACGACGCCGACACCTTGCGGCTCCTGGCGCATGACATCGCGACCGGCAATGAACGCGTGCTCGCCCACGACCCGGTCTACGACATCGACGCCGTGCTCATGCACCCGACCGAACAATCCGTCCAGGCCGTGGGCATCCACCGCGACAAGTTCGAGTGGCAGCCTCTGGATGATGCGGTTGCCGCCGATCTGACCGCCCTCGCGAAGATCGCCGATGGCCGCGAGGTCCACATCGCCAGTCGCGACCTCGGCGACACGCGGTGGCTCGTCAGCCTCAACAGTGACCACGCCATGCCGCATTACTACCGCTACGACCGCGCGGCCACGGGGGCGGACGGCGTCGCCTCCTGGCTGTTCGCCGGCAACCCGCAGCTCGACGCGTACATCGGCGCGCCCAGACAGGCCATCCGCGTCAAGGCCCGTGACGGTCTGACGCTGCACGG
>CAZUUQ010000003.1:47402-80426 GCA_964622625.1 uncultured Phycisphaeraceae bacterium
GCGCGCCCAGACAGGCCATCCGCGTCAAGGCCCGTGACGGTCTGACGCTGCACGGCTACGTGACCCTGCCGCCGGGCGCGGGCGAGACGAACCTGCCGACGGTGCTCTACGTCCACGGCGGGCCATGGGCGCGCGACGGCTGGGGGTTCTGGTCGGTCGTGCAGTGGCTGGCCAATCGCGGCTATGCCGTGCTGCAGGTCAATTTCCGCGGCTCGACCGGTTACGGCAAGAGACATCTGAATGCCGGCAACCTCCAGTGGTCCGCGGCCATGCACGACGACCTGGTCGACGCCGTGAACTGGGCCATCGACCGCCGCATCGCCGACCCCAAACGCATCGCCATCATGGGCGCGTCCTACGGCGGCTATGCCACGCTCGTGGGACTGACTTTCACGCCGCAGCTTTTTTGCGCCGGCATCGACCTGGTCGGCCCCAGCAACCTGGTGACGCTGCTGAAAACCACGCCGCCGTGGTGGCACGGCATGCGGGCGATGCTCAACCACCGCGTCGGTGACCCCGACAAGGACGCGGACGACCTGCGTGCCCGCTCGCCGCTGTTCCTGGCCGATCGCATCCAGAGGCCGCTGCTTATCGGCCAAGGCGCCAACGATCCGCGCGTCCGCCAAGCCGAGAGCGACCAGATCGTCGCCGCCATGCGGCAGGCCGATCTGCCGGTGCGGTATGTCGTGTATGCCGACGAGGGCCACAGCATCCTGCGTCCGGAGAATCGCCTGCATTTTTACGCCCTGGCTGAGCAGTTCCTGTCTGAACACCTCGGCGGCCGCTGCGAGCCGGCCGACAACGCCATCGGCCACACCGGCGCCATCCAGTGACGCACTTCTGCCGGCGACAAAAACAAAAGGCCCGGCGAGGCCGAAAAGCCAAGCCGAGCCCTTCCGGGGGCAAAGTGATCAGGAGCGTGCGAGCGAGTGGACTTCCCAGAACGTGCGGAGACACAGACGCCCAGCAGATGCACAAACCCAAGCGGGGCATAGTCTACAGCCTAGTCGCCTCCTTTCAAGGGGATTCCCGTACGACACGGTGCCGCAAGACATAAAGACAAATACATGCCATCAGGTTATTTTGTTTGTTGATCCTGGCCGACAGGCAGGCAGAAAAGTACACCGATATGTCGACACCTCATGACAACACAGGTCCAGGCGACTGCGGCGAAACGGCCCCCGATGCCGCGCGAGCGGTGACGTGGGCGGCCCTGCTGGGGCGTTGGATCGACTTTGCCCGCAGCGCGGTCGCGCTGCCGACCGACAACGCCGGCCGTAGGATGCGCGACTCAGTGCCCGACGTCATCATGCTCCAAGCCGTCTGGTTCGCCTTACGCGAGGTGGATCAACTGTCCGCCGATGAACGGGCCCTGGGACTGGACCGGGCCGACGTCCTGCTCCAGCTCCACGCAGACGCGCTGGAGCAGCGTTTCCCCGACAAAGCCATGCCCCCGACCATGCGCGAGCTGATCGACGACGCACGCAGCGCCCTGGCGGCGGTGCGGGCCGGTGGTCAGGCACAAATCCACCCTTTCACTGACGAGCCAGCACGTCCAGATATGCCCTGACCGCGCGCTCCAGGCCCATCCACAGCGCGTCGGCCGTCAGCTCGTGGCCGATCGACACTTCCGCGAGATCGGGAATCGCCTCGAGCAGCGCCGGCAGGTTGGCCATGTTCAGGTCGTGCCCCGCATTGAGCCCAAGCCCCAGCTCGCGGGCGCACTCAGCCGCGGCCACGTAAGGTGGCAGCGCCGCCTGACCTGCCACGAGACCGTTGCGGCACGCGGCCGCGTAAGGCTCGGTGTACAGCTCGATCCGGTCGGCTCCAGTGGCTGACGCACGCTGCACCTGTTCGACTACTGGATCCATGAACAGACTCACGCGAATGCCTCGCCCCCGCAGCCGCGCGATCACGGGCTTGAGGGCCGCGATTGTGTCCGCCTTCGACAGGTCCCAGCCATGGTCCGACGTGCTCTGACCGGGGTCGTCGGGCACGAGCGTCGCCTGCGTGGGCCCGGCCGCCTCCACCAGCGTCAGCCAGTCCCCGGTAAAGGGATTGCCCTCGATGTTGAACTCCCGGCCGGAGTACTCCGCCAGCAGCCCGCGCAGATCGTCCACGTCGTGCGGCCGAATGTGCCGCTGGTCCGGCCGAGGATGCACCGTCAGCCCCGCCGCCCCCGCGTCGAGGCACACCCGCCCGGCCCGCACCACGCTCGGCACGCCGTAGTCACGCTGATTGCGCAACAGGGCGACCTTGTTCAGATTCACGCTGAGTCGGGTGACGATTCTGCTGCTCGTGCTCATGGTCCGGCGATTCTCCGACCAGCAGTCCGCAAATGCAATCGACCACGCCGCGGTACGGACACTGCCACCCGCCCGCTTCCACCCCCAAGCCGCACGCTTCGCAACGTGAGGGTGTGGATCCCACACGCGCAAATCCAATGGTGCCCTATTTAATTCCCCGCCCCCACCTCCACGCTCAGCACCAGCACGGCATCCGTCTGCACGCGGTCGCGGCGGATGCTCAGCAGGTCGCGGCCGAAGCTTTCGGATTGCGTGCGGTCGCCCATGAGCACATACGGCCGTCCCGGCTCGACGACCAGGTCGGCCGCCAGCGCGCCAATGCTCACGCTCCGGCCGTCGTCGGTCACGACATAAGGCACGAGCGTCAGGGCCACCCTATCCGCCGCAACATGGTGCAATTGCACGTGAAAGCCCGAGCCCGTGCGGCGAAGCTCGATCACGTGAATCGTCCCGACCACCTGCGGCCCGGGCAGACGGATCGTCGTGATGCCGACCGTCTGTCGCACGCTCGCGATGCTGCCGACGCTGCCGGGGGCCAACAGAAGGAACTGCTGCTGATGCTCCCGGCGATAGCGTGACACCGCCGCGACCCGCAGCACCCCCGCCAGGTCCAGCGACGGATCGCCCGGCCGCCAGGCAAGGCCATGGTCGCGCCAGCTTGCGGGCATGGGTGACGAGGTCACGGCATTACTGTCCCCGCCGCGCATCGCGCCGGCTTCGGTCTCGCGGCCGCCATCAGGCACGCCATCCGTATAGTGTCGCGTCGCCCGCAGAACCAGATCCCACGCCTCGCGGTCGCGGCTGTCGATGGCGAAACGATCCACGGTCACACGCACCATGCCCGTCGGCAGCGGCTGCGCCCGCGCGTCTGCGATCGCCGCCTCAACCCGCCCCCGGGTACCCGACCAGTCCGGCTCGCCAACACCCGACCCCGGCTGCGATGCACAGCCCGCGAGCCACACCACCAGCAGGCATGCCGGCATCCTCGGTCTACGCAATGTCAACAAACGCGAAAACCGCATGGTTGGGATGATAACGCGGCATTCGCTAGTCGGTCACACCAGTCACGCGGTCAGCTAGCGGCTGATTCCACCAACCGGGCGCGGGCCGCGTCGGCCAGCGTCCGCCAAGCCCATACAAACAGAATCGCAAACACCGCGTCTATGACCACGAAGGGCTTCCAGATCCATGGCACACCGCCGCCGTACCAGTGCATGGCCACAACCGCGCAGTACGCGACCTTGAGCAGCAGGCCGTAGAAGATCAGGTGGCGGTTGGCCACGGGCCGAACGGCGATCGCGGCGAACATCAGGGCGAAGATCAGCAGGACTGCGGATGAGAACTGCACATAGCCGAGGTGGTTGGGCGGCGTGAGTTCCAGTCTGTCAAAGATAGCGTGGCCGGCGATGAGAAAGGCCAGGCCCAGCACAGCGTCGTATATGGCGGCAATCCAGAACAGGATTCGAACCGGCTTGAGAGGGGTCATGATGTCTCCTTCGATTTGGCTGCTCGCCGATAGCGGTTGAAGTGTTCACGGCGGCAGCGGGTGGCCTCTTCGCTATAGAGCCGGCGTGCCAGATCGTGGAAGCCGGCCCGCAGCTCCGAGTTGGACATGAGTGCGGGGCGATAGTTGATATCGAACAGCGTGCAGCGCTCCCACTGGTCGGGATGTGTGAGCCGCCCCTGGAGCAGAAATTGATCGTAGAGGGGCGTGCCCGGGAAGGGCGTGAGCACCGTGATCTGCACGTCGTAGAGTTCGAGTTGCTCGGCCGCGGAGGCAACCTGCTCGAAAATGCGGGTGTCGTGACCGTCCAGGCCGAGGATGAAGCATCCGTTGACGCGAATGCCGTGACGTTGAATGTTGCGGACCAGGGGTTGGTAGCGACTCACCTGCGATCGCTTCCAGTTGCGGCGGAGCTCCAAGCCGTCGAGTCCAGCATCTGACGGACTCTCCAGGCCGATGAGCACTTCCGCGCAGCCGGCGTCGGCCATCATGGCCAGCAGATCGTCGTCCTCACCTACGGAGATGTCGGTCTCCGTAAACCAGCGCACACGCCGCCTCGCCAGTTCGGGCAAGAGAGTCCGCCAATAGCGGCGGTTAACCATGCCGTTGTCGTCGGCGAATTCCAGAAACGGCCGCGGCCAGAGCTCGATGATGCGATCGACTTCCGCGAGCACGCGCTGCACCGGCTTCTGCTTGTAGCCATTGGTCAGCAGAATTGAACTGGCGCAGAAGCTGCACTTCCACGGACAGCCGCGCGACGTTTGCACGGTCAGGCGGTTGTAGCGGCTGATGTCCAAGAGCTCGTAGGCCGGCATGGGGGACTGTGACAGGTCATACGCACCGTCGCTCTGATATCGCGCCCGCAGAAGATGTCGCTCCGCGTCGCGCACCACCTCGGGCCAGCAAGGCTCGCCCTCGCCGATCACCACAACATCGCAGTGCCGCAGCGCTTCGTCCGGCAGAGCCGTGACGTGCAGCCCACCCATGACCACCGGCGTACCGCGGCGACGATAGCGGTCCGCAAGTTCGTAGGCCTCGAAAATCTGGGCCGAGAAACTTGAAATGGCAACCAGGTCCAAGTCAGGCAGTGCTCCTCCATCATCCTCCGGGGCGGGCAGTTGCGGCATCTCGATGTAATGCAGTTCATGGCCCGGCGGTGTCGCCCCAGCCAGTGTCAGCAGGCCGAGGCTCGGCAGCGAAGCAATCACCTCGCTGCGCTCCACGAACCCCGGCAGGGACATGCCCAAGGCCATGAGCTGCGTGTCGCAGGCCCGCACCCCACTCATCGCAATCAACCCGATGCGCATGCTACGACCCCCCGGCGCCTCGTGACGCCAGCACCCACAGTGTGCATAACGCAGCCCCAATCAGTCCAAGCACCGGAACGACAAACAAGTGGCGCAGGGACTGCCGCCACGCCGCCATGAAGCAGACCACCGGCATGGTCAGTGTGCCGAGGATCAGCAACACCGAGCCTGTCGTTACCTCCATTGCAGGTTGCAGGTGCGGCAGCGTGCCGACAAACGCGATATTCAACAGTCCGGTACCGAAAAACGCGATGTGCCCCAGACGCACCAGCCGCCGCCGCCAGCTCTGATAGCCGCCCATCCACTGCTCACGCCAGAATCGTATGCCGACAATCGCCCCTGAAATGCCCCCTGCAGCAAACCACGCCCAAGCCAGTACGAGGTGCAGTTGGAGCATGCCTGATGTCCCACGACGCAATCGCTCGACGCATGCCGACATCATCTACGGGCAGTAGCATACTTCACCAGTCCCGTGCTTGGGCCACCGTTAGCCGCAGAGGCCCATATCCACTAAAATAAAGCTCATCGCCATGCCGAACGAGCCGGTCTTATTCCGGCTGATCCCGGCCTCCTTCCGCGAGCGTAATGACCCATGGCAGAAGAACTTCCACCGATCAACCCCGATGGCGACACGCCTGCTCCCGAAGCCCACGCCAACGGCGAGCCATCCCCCGCCGACCAGGCCGGACACACCATCGACACCGCCATCGTCGATGAACTGGCCGACAGCTATCTCACCTACGCGATGAGCACCATCGTCGATCGCGCCCTGCCCGACGTGCGCGACGGCCTCAAGCCCTCGCAGCGGCGCATCCTCGTGGCCATGCACGACCTCAACCTCACCCCGGGCCGCAAGCACAGCAAGTGTGCCGGCATCGTGGGTGAGACCATGAAGAAGTACCACCCGCACGGCGACCAGGCGATCTACCCCACCCTGGTCAACATGGCCCAGGAGTGGAAGACGCGGGCCGTGCTCGTGGACAAGCAGGGCAACTTCGGCTCGATTGATCCCGATCCTCCCGCGGCCATGCGCTACACCGAGGCCCGCCTGCACGCCCACGCCATCGAGATGCTCGACGACCTTCACCTGGAGACCGTCGACTGGCAGCCCAACTTCGATGAGTCGGTGCAGGAACCGAAGGTTCTACCCGCGCGGCTGCCGAACCTGCTGATCAACGGCTCGACCGGCATTGCCGTGGGCATGGCCTGCTCCATGGCCCCGCACAACCTCGGTGAAGTCTGCGATGCGATCATTGCCTGCGTGGACAACCCCGACATCGAGCTGCTCGAACTGATGCGGATCATCCCCGGGCCGGACTTCCCCACCGGCGGAACCATCTGCGGCCGCAGCGGCATCGGTCAGGCCTACGCCACCGGCCGCGGACGACTCACCCTGCGCGGCAAGATCCACCAGGAGACCACCGCCACAGGCCGCCAGCGCCTCATCATTACCGAGATCCCCTACCAGACCTCGAAGAACGAAGGCCTCATCGCCAAGATCGTCGAAGCCCGCAAGGCTGAGCGCATCACTGATATCGCTGACATCGTCGACGAATCCTCCGGCCGGGCGGGCATGCGCGTGGTCGTCGAGCTCAAGCGCGGGGCCGACCCGGACGTGGTCGAAAACCAGCTCTACCAGATGACGCCGCTGCAATCGACCTTCAGCATCATCAACATCGCCCTGGTCAACGGCCAGCCGCGGACGCTCGGCCTGCGCGAACTGATCGCCTGCTACATCGACCACCGCGTCGAAGTCGTCCGCCGCCGCACCGCCTTCCGCCTGCGCAAGGCCCAGCAGGAAGCCCACCGCATCGAAGGCCTGATCTTCGCGGTCTGCGACATCGACGAGGTGATCAAGCTCATCCGCTCCTCTCGCACACGCGACGAGGCGATCGAAAAACTCATGGCCCGCGGTTTCCGCATCGCCCCCAGCCATCCGCATGCCGCGATGATCCCCCAGCGTCTGCTCGACGCCACGACCGAGCAGGCTGTGCGTCTGAGTCGCACGCAAGCCGAGGCCATCGGCCGCATGCAGTTGATCCAGCTCGTGGGCCTGGAGATCGAGCGACTTGTCGACGAGTATGCCAAGCTTGTGGCCCAGATCGAGGAGTACGAAGCGATCCTCGCCAGCCAGCAGCGCGTGCTGGACATCATCAAACAGGAGACGGCCGAGCTGAAGCGCCAGTATGCTGACCCCCGGCGCACGCAGATCATCGAAGCGGTGGGCGACCTGGACATCGCCGACCTGACGCCCGTCGAGCAAGTGGCGGTGACCATCACCCACCAGGGCTACGTCAAGCGCCTGCCGGTTGAAGAGTACCGCACCCAGGGCCGCGCCGGCCGCGGCGTCATCGGCGCCGACGTCCGCGAGGGCGACGTCACCGAGCAGCTCTTTGTCGCGTCCACCCACGACGACCTGCTGTGCTTCACCAACACCGGCCGCGTCTTCCGCATGAAGGTCTACGAGATTCCCGAGGGCTCGCGCACCAGCCGCGGCCGGGCCATCGTCAACCTGCTGGAGCTGCGCGAAGGCGAGCGCGTCTGCACCTTCATGCCCATCGACGACTTCGAACGCGACGAGCTGTTCCTGGTCTTCGCCACCGCCCACGGCCTGGTCAAACGCACCGCCCTCAAGGAGTACCGCAACGTCAACCGCGGCGGCATCATCGCCCTGAACCTGCGCGAGGACGACATGCTGATCGGTGTGGCGTGGACCACCGGCAGCGACCACCTGCTGCTGGGCACGCGCCAGGGCATGGCCATCCGCTTTCACGAGGACGACGCCCGCGCCATGGGCCGCACCGCCAGCGGCGTACGCGGCATTGCGGTCGGCACGGACGACGCGGTGGTCGGCATACTACGTGTGCTGGCCGACGATACCCAGGATCTGCTGACCGTGACCGAACACGGCTACGGCAAGCGCACCCCGCTGGCCGAGTACCTCGTGCGCAGCGAGGACGGCTCGACACGTACGCAGTCCCGCGGTGGCAAGGGACGCAAGGACATCGCCGTCAACGCCCGCAACGGCAAGGTCGTCGCCATCCGAGCCGTCACTGGCGCCGAGGACCTTATGCTGATCACCACGGCCGGCATGATCATCCGCATCAACGCCGGCTCGATCCGCCAGACCGGCCGCGCCGCCCAGGGCGTCCGCGTCATTAACCTCACCGACGGCGACGCTCTCGCCGGCGTGGCCCCCGTGGTCGACGACGACGATGCGGATGATGCCGATACCCCTCGTCCTGCTGCGCAATCATGACTACCGCGGCCCCCTCGACGGAGTAAACCCAATGGCCCGACTCGTCCGCCACGACGCCGTCCAACCACATGAAGTCAAACCGCAGGAAAAGAGCGTCTGGATCTGTATGTGCGGCCTGAGCCAGAACCTGCCTTTTTGCGACGGCTCGCACGCGGTCGCCCGCAAGACCGAGCAGAACGGCAAGTGCTATCTCTACGACAGCGCCCGGCGTAACGTCCTCGAAATCCGCGACGATGTCTGACGTCCAACTCCCTCAAGTCATACTTTGGTCGCGCAGGTACAGAATTTGATGACGCGCGTCAGGGCGGAAAGATGGGTACGCGCACCGGTGACCCACCGAGAAAGTGGACGACCGAACCCACGCCGGTCCAGAACAACCCCGCCAGCACGTCCGCCGCGATCAGCCCCACCATCAGCGGCATGACCAGGTGATAGCTGCGCGCCCCGCCCAGGCGCACCACCGCCAGCTTGATCGCCCACCCCAGCAGGAACGAGTAATGGGCATGCGCCGCCGGATGCGTGCCGAAGACCATGAACAGCACCGGGTGCAGCGGCCACCAGGCGAAGCGCAGCCTCGCGGCTGCGCAGGTCAGCACAAGGGCCGAACCCAGCGCAATCCAGCCCATGGCGCCGGGCCGCGGCTCGATCGCCGCCAGACGCTGCAGAGGCCCCAACGACACTGATTCGCTCAACTGCTGCCGCGCCGAAAGCTCGTCGATCGCCTTCACGGCCGCATCGGGAATTTTCGACGGCACGATCCGCGTGGCCCATTCGTCCTGGAGCGGCAGACCCAGGTTGTATGTGTACATCTGCGTGGCCAGCAGCGTCGCCCCGAAGCCCAGCAGCAGCATAAGGCCCAGCAGCAGCCCCATCCGCGCCGGCCGCGTGCCGGTCTGTTCGGTCATGCGCAGCCCGTTGGCCAATAGCGGCGTCATCGCCTCACGCGTCTCGCCGGCGAACATCAGCGCCACCAGACCCGCTGTCAGAACGGCCGTCGGCCCCATCGCCCGCTCGCCCAGCAGCGCCAGCAGCACGGCCAGCGGAATCCATTCCGGCAGGATGAAAAACGCCCCCGTCTCGGCGTTGATCCGCGCCAGCATCAGGAACACCATCAACACAAGCAGCATAAGCAGCGCCGCGATCGTCCACGGCAGACCCGCCCGTGACATGACCCATACCGCCGCGACCGACGCGACCATCAGCCCCCGACCGGCCCACACCGCATAACTCGGCAGAACCTGGCCGATCGACATACCCATGCTCCGCGCCAGCACGCTGGCGTAATACCGTCGACCCACGTACAGCACCACCAGCGCCCCGCCCAGCCATGCGCCGAACAGAATCAGGTTCGTGTTGCCGCCGTAGGTCGGATCGTACTCCATGGCGATCCCCCGGCGATAAATCATGGACGCGAGAATCATGTACGCCACGCCGGAAAGACCGAAGCTCAGCGACACTTCCGTGCGCAGAAAGAACGAGAATCCCACAATGCTGAAGAAGATGCCCGGAAGGAACACGGACCACGCCAGCGGCGACTGCGATGCGAGCGGGAACAGCGCCCGCATCGGCAGAAAGTCGTAGCGCAGCGGAATCTGGATAAACGTCGGGTTATACGCATGCAGACCATTGACCATGTGAATCGCAGACACGCCGACCACCGCAAGCCAGAACAGCCGCGAACGCGCCACATCGGGCAGCCACCGTCCTGATTCGCGCTGCGTCACCTCCTCAATGAACCGCGCGATGGGATAGGGCAGCAGCTCGTGCTTCGACCACTGTGGATGCACCACCAGCATCAGGCACAAAGCCGCCAGCGCCAGCAGCAGTGTCAGTGGCACCCAGAGCCGCAGCGTCGGTCCCCACTGTTTCCAGGGAACCTGCGTCGGCCCCAGCATGTGATGGCCATCCCATCCGCTCACGAGCATGCCGGTGGCCAGAGGGTCTTCGGTTCCGCCCGCCAGCAGCCACCCCTTCCCGACCGGGGGCGGGGCCACGCTCGCCCCCAGCACCTGATCAAGGAGGTTGCGGCTCAGACGCTGCCGCACCACCGTAATCGCGTGCTGGCCCGACTCGGCATGCAGCATCGCCAGTTTGAGGTCATGGTCGAGAAGAGTCAGCGGCCTGCGAACGCGCTGTGTCTCGCGGCCCACGATGCGCACCTGATCGCGAGCCGCAGCAGCCTGCCGCTCCAGATCATCACCTTCGCGATTCAGTTCCTGACGCCGCTGCCTCAGTTGTTCGCGCTGGGCCTCCAGTCTCTTCACCTGGGCGGCGAGCCGCGGAGAATCCGGTTCGCGTGAAATGGCGTGCAGCTCGGTCGCGATGGCGGACAACCGCTCCCGCGTGTCGCTCAATGCCGACTCAACCTGGTAACGCCGCAGTATCGCCTCATCTCGCTGCTGCTCGGCCTCACGTCGTCGGACGTCCAATGCATCCAACCTTGACGCCAACTCCACCGTGATGGCCGCGCGTTGCTGGCGCATCGCTTCAGCCCGCTGGACATGATCGGCCGCTTTCTGCCGCAACGTCGCAGCGCGCTCGACATACGCCGCCGCCGCGTCTGTCTGCCGCAATACCGCGAAGGGCGCCGCATCAACAAGGTCGGCCCGCTCGATCAGGTCGTTGAGCACCGACAACAGCCGATGCTGCATCGGCGGGTTCCATCCGCCGGTCTCCGGCCGCTGCCGCAGGTATTGCCGCACATCCTGCGGAAAAGACTGCCAGACATAACGCAGCGCCTCTCCAGCGGCATCGCCCGCAGAATCTTCGGCTGCGGCATCACCCGCGACCAGGCGCTCGCTCAAGGCCGACCAGTCGCGCACCTGTCCCGGCGCAATTCGTGGCGAACCGCCGGGCACATACGACAGCAGTTCGGCGCCCTGCCACGCCGGCCGATCCTTGTAGAGATAGCCCGGCATGGCCACCACCGGGCTATAGACGCGAAAGTAAGTCGCCGCCGGCCAGGCACACGCCGCCATGCCCAGAGCCACGATCATCGCCAACTCGCCGGCCTGCAACGCCCGGCCCCGAAGCAGCGGGTTGACCACCAGCAGCAGTACCAGCAGCGCACCGGCCACAACCACCGGCAGCAATCCGCCGATGAAGTGACGCTGCCCCACCACCAGGTCATTGAAATACGTCGCCCCGCTGATGAACAGGCCCAGGGCCAGACCGAGGATGATCGCGCGAAGACTCAATGCGCCGCCTCAATCCTGAAATCCGCCGTTCCGCGGTCGTCACACTTCCCGCATGCACCGCAACCGACCAGCGTCCATCCGCGCTGCGGCAGCGCCACAGCATAACCCCTGGCCGAACGCCTGTCGCCGCCCCGGAATTGGCTGGCCGTTGCCTGCTTTGCCGCTCACCCCGCGGCCGCACGCACGCCGTCGACGCGTGGAACGGCAAGCCGGTCACCACCCTCACCGGCCTCCTCGACCGCGACCATCTCCGGCACCGCCCAGCGCAGGGCGTGGAGAATCTGCCGGCGGTCCACACCCTGCCAGGGACGCTGGCCGCACTGCCGCAGGCCGTCGAACCGCGCGATCACCGCCTGCATCTGCCGCGGCGTCGGGGGACTCGATTTCCACACCCGCACCGCGGCATGCGGCGTGGGCAGCATGTCCTCGCCGCTGTAGGCCAACTCCTCAAAAAGTTTTTCACCCGGACGGATGCCGGTGAACGTAATCGCCACGTCGATACCCGGCTCTAGGCCCTGGCTGCGCAGGAAGCGCTCCGCGAGGTCCACGATTCGCACCGGATCGCCCATGTCCAGCAGGAACACTTCGCCGCCCCCGCGGCTGGCTTGGCCGGTCAGCGCCGCCGACTGGAGCACCAGGCCGGCCGCCTCCGGGATCGTCATGAAATACCGCTGCATCTGCGGGTGCGTGACCGTGATAGGCCCACCGTGCCCAAGTTGCTTCTGCCAGATCGGAAGCACACTGCATGCCGAGCCGAGCACATTGCCGAACCGCACCATGCAGTACCGCGTGGCGCTGCTTTCATTGAGGTGCTGGATGTACAGCTCGGCCAGGCGCTTGGTGGCGCCCATGACGGAGCTGGGATTGACCGCCTTATCGCTGGAAATCATGACAAAGCGTTCGACGCCGCAGCGGTCGGCCGCGTTCGCGATCGAACGCGTGCCATAGAAGTTGTTCTCCACCGCCGCGGCCGGGTGCTCCTCCATCATCGGCACGTGCTTGTGGGCGGCGGCATGGAAGATCACGGCTGGTCGATGGCGGGCCAGCATCTCCTCAGTCCCCTGGGAATCGGTCACGTCGTGCAGCACAGCCTCGCGCAGCACGTCGTCAGCTTCGCGGGCCATCTGACGATCGATCTCGAAAAGGGCGTTTTCCGCCCGCTCGACCAGGATGATCCGTCGCGGTCCGAACCTCGCGGCCTGCCGCACCAGCTCCGACCCGATCGACCCCCCAGCCCCGGTCACCAGCACCACGCGATCATGCAGCATGGCCCGCACCGCTGTCTCGTCCAGCGGGGCTGGTCGACGGTCCAGCAGACCGGCCGCCTCGGCCCACGGGGTCGGGATCGCACCGGCCGCGAGCAGGCGGCTGCGCCGCGGTCCGGCGGGCAGTTGTCGCACGCGCCCGGCCAATTGATCGCTGAGCGTCGGCACCCAGCGCCACGGCATGGCGCGGCGCTCGATTACCTCGATGAGAGCGTCGGTCGCCTCCGCCATCGCCGCCGGCAGGCTCAGCACCACCAGGTCAATCGTCTCTTGCGTCTGTTCGTCCAGATATCGCAGCAAGGTGGCCGGCTCCAGCCCGCCGCCGGCCTCGGTCAGCGTATGCACCACCGTGGCCGGCGTGGGAAGCTGCCCGGCCCAGGCTGTCAAGCCCGCGACGGACGAGCTCGTACCCGCCAACAACAGCCGCAACGGTGTATGCGAACCGCCCTCCCTCTGCGGCAAGGGGCGCGCATCAACCTTGGGTCGTACACGGCTGCAGTTTGGATGGGTCTTGGCGGCGCTCACGCCTCTGTTATCGGCCGAGACGCGCGCCTCGCTTGATCGGCTGACAGCCAACATGCCCCAACGCGCCGCCAACGCGGGCAACTGAATAAACCTGACCTTGTCTTGCGTCGATACAGAAACTGTTTCCAGGCCGGCGGTTCCGCCGGTTGGCACGCAAGGCCACTGCCAGGAGATCGGCGATGCAAAGCGACGAGCAGCGGACCAGTCCACGCTTCAGGCTCCCACCCATGTACACGCTGCTTCGCGCCCGACCCGAACGTTCGCCGTCACCCGAGGAATCCGACCAGCCCACCCGTTATCCCTGGACCGGCCACGTTTACGACATTTCCACCACGGGCATGCGATTCGAACTGGACTCCGCCCTGCCCGCCGGCACACGCCTGGAAGTACGCGTCCTGCTGCCCGGCCAGGGCCACCACGCCTTCCATGCCGTCGGCAGCGTCATCCGCCTGCACGACGACGCCGACGATCCCGGCCCGATGCGCATGGGCATGACCTTCGACCGCTTTGTCGACGAAATCGACCAGCGCCTGCTGGCCGGCTACCTGCAGTCCAGCCACCTCCAGGCCGCCTGAGCACAATTGGCCCCCTTCACTGTGCCGGTGAACCAGCGACGCAGTCGCCGGCTCGGACTGCATGCACGGGGTACCGTCTGGCTTGCAGACGCTACACTGTCGGCGTCGGCCGCCGCCTGTGCGGCCGCGATGGTCCTGCCAAACCGGAACCTGCCGCATGTCCCTGCAATTGCCCGCGCAAGTGGTCGCCAGCGTCGTCACCCTCGTGCTGATGCTGCAACTGATCCTGCTGAGCGTTTCCTATCTGATCCTTCTGGAGCGCAAGATCGCCTCGTGGGTGCAGAACCGCATCGGGCCCAATCGCACCAACTTCAGCTTTGGCATCCTGCCCATCCGACATCACTGCTGGGGTCTGGGCCAGCCCCTGGCCGACGGCATCAAGCTCTTTCTCAAAGAGGACTACACCCCTCCGCACGTCGACCGCAAACTCTTTCTGCTCGCGCCCGTGCTGGCGGTGATCCCGGCCATGATCGGCTGGGCCGTCATCCCATGGGGCGGAGCCATGCAGCTCGGTTCCGACGTGGTACAGATCGCCGCCGCCCCCATCAGTGTCGGTGTGGTCTACATCCTGGCCGTCGGGGCGCTGGCGGTTTACGGCGTGGCCCTGGCGGGCTTCGCATCCAACAACAAATACGCCTTCTTCGGCGGCCTGCGGGCCACCGCCCAGATGGTCAGCTACGAAATTCCTCTGGGTTTGTCGGTGCTCATCATCATCCTTCTCAGCGGCAGCCTGCGGGCCGATGTCATCCTGCATCTTCAGGCCAACGGCGTGTGGAACCTCGTCTACATGCCGCTGCTGGCGATCATCTTCTTCACCTGCTCGCTGGCCGAGTCCAACCGCGCGCCCTTCGATCTGGCCGAGTGCGAGCAGGAACTGGTCGGCGGCTTCCACACCGAGTACAGCTCGATGAAGTGGGCTCTGTTCTTCCTGGGCGAGTACATGCACATGATCACCGCGGCCGCCTTCTTCGCCCTGCTGTTCCTGGGTGGCTGGGACCTGCCCCTGCTGCGCGAGCCGCTGGTCGGCGGCATCGGCTGGGTGCTGCTGAAATTCAGCGTCTTCGCCTTCAAGGTGTTCCTGATCCTGTCCCTGATGATGCTCGTGCGCTGGACCTTGCCGCGGTTTCGCATGGATCAGCTCATGCGTCTCGCCTGGCGCAGCCTTATTCCGGTGACGCTGACGCTGCTGCTGCTGGCAGCCCTGGTCGAGACAATGGGCTGGTCGAAGTGGATGCTGCTGGCGGGCAATGTCGTCATCTTCGCGGGGCTGATGGTCGTCGGTCCCCTGATTCCCGCCGGCCCGCCAGTCAACCGCAAGGTGTCGCTGCGCGGCTCGCGGTTCAGCCCGGCGGCCGAAGCCTGATCCGCCGTCGATGCGATCACGGCGGCTGCTTCCTGAGCCGGATGGGAGCTGTCGTTCATGGCCAACCTGATCACGCTCTTTCGGATCATCGCCGCCTTCTATGTGGCCATGGTGGTCGTGCACGGTCCGCCGGCCCTGCAATGGGCCAACGCCCCGTTGCTGGTCATCATGGTGGCACTCGACGGTGTCGACGGCATGGTCGCGCGGGTGTGGGGCCAGACCTCACGCTTCGGCAGCGTCTTCGACGTCATGGCCGACCGCGTGACCGAAACACTCCTGTGGCTGACGCTGGCCTATGTGGATCTCGTCCCGGTGTCTGCTGCCATTCTGGTGCTGGGTCGGGACATGATCGTCGACGCCATCCGCTACCCGCGCATGGGCAAGAAAAACCGCGGGTTCGACGTGATGCACACCACCATGGGCCGCTGGCTGGTCGCCGGCCGATTCATGCGCGGCGCCTATGGCACGGCCAAGGCCGTCACCTTCGCCTTGCTGCTGGGGATTCAGCCGCTGATGGCGACGCAGCCGACGTGGTGGAGCGACGTATCGACATGGCTGATGCCGGTTGCCATGGCGCTGGTATGGCTGACGGTGATGATGTGCCTGGTCCGCGGCGTGCCGGTCATCTGTGAGTGGGCATGCATTCTCGGCCGGGCCGACCGCCTAAGGCACAACCGCGCGCGGCATCACAACGCGTGAACGTTCACCCTGCCGGCGTCACGATCCGGCCACGCCGTCGGCAAACGGATCATATTCCAGCTTCAATGTCGGCACGGCGGCGGGGTCGAACGGCAGTGCCTGGCCGCGTGGGCGGCCGGGATCAAAGTATGTGTCAGGCAGATTGAGAATGCGGGCGATCGCTTCGCCGATGCCCGTCAGCAGCGCCTTGATGTTCACGCCACGGTAAACACCTGGCAGGCCGACGAATTTCGACTGCGCCGACGCCCACACGGTGCGCACGCCGCGGGGATTGCCGCGACGCACGTGCTCAAGCGTCACCGCGCATTGAATCAGGCCCTGATAGAATCGCTTGCGCCGGCCGCCGGCCATGTGCCAGATATCCTCCCACACCTCGTGGGCCTCGAACCATTCGCCTTCGTTGAACAGTTCCATGCCCTCATGAAACAGACGCCGCTCCTTCTCGGCGGCCGAAGTGGTTGTCCCCTCACCGCGATCATCGCGCATGCTGTCCGTTTGTGCGTCGGTCATGGCGCGATTGTAGGCGCCACCGCCATCACGCACATGCAAACCGAGCCCGCAACCATGTCGCTTGATCCGTCGCGCCCGGCATTGCGTGAATCGGCATCGCAGATGCCGGCTCGGGCGAGGGGGGAACCAGACGTCACGCCCCACGACGGAGCTGCGCTCTTTCGCAGGCACACGCGAGCAAGGCGGCGCCCAGCAGGCCCAGCGTCATCGGCTCGGGAATCACGTTCGGATGGCCGCCTGTCAGGGCGAGGATGAACGGGTTGATGTCCTCGACGTTCACGAGCCCGTCGCCGCTGAGGTCGCCGGCAGCGAAGCGGTCGACGTGGGGGAAGGCAGCGGTGAACGCGGCAGCATCGACCAGTGCCAGGATGAAGGGATTAATGTCCTCGGTATTCACCAGGGCGTCACCGTTGAGGTCGCCGCCCACCAGCGGCGGGGCGAGTTCCCAGCCGATGTCCGCCATGGCGGCCCAGTCGAGATCGGTCATGTGCTTGCGCGTGCCGACGGCCAACGCGGGCGTCATGGCCGCCTCCTGTGACCAACCCTGAAATGTGCTCGTCACGCTGTCCGCCCAGTGGCCGCCATCGGCCAGGGGTACCGGCGCGTTGCCGTGGGCCGCGACCGCTTCGGAACCCACGAAATACGAGCCGACGACCAGGCGATTCCACGACTCGGCAATGCCGATGCCCAGCAGATGAGCCAGTTGGTGCAGGGCAACGGAGTAGAAATCGCTGGTACCGGACGCGACGGCTGTGTGGCGATCCAGGTGCCAGCCGCTGCCGTCCCCGTCGAGGTCAAAAGTGATCGCGCCGCCCCAGGGGCCGAAGTCGGTCGCATTGGCTCCAACGGCATTGGTCTGGCCGCGGGTGTCGAGCAGTTCGAACCAGGGGGCGAACCCACTGGCGGCATATCCGCCGGAGCTTGCCTCGCCCAGCACGCCGGTGGGCAGATCGCGGGCGCCGATGAAGATCCACAGCGTGTCGGCCGGCACGCTCGGATTGGCCACCCATTGGCCGAGGCCATCCGTGTCGGGCCGATGAAAGTACATGCTCCAGGTGTTCTGGCCATTGGGCATTATGGCGGCAAGGCTGTCGGTGAGGCGGTGCTCGAACACCCGGCCGGCGGCTTCGAGGGCTTCGATCGCCTGCGGGTTGGATGAAAAGAAGCCGACGGAGTCGAAGCGGTAATCGAAGGTGATGGTGACTGCCCGGGCAGGCGCAGCCGTTATGGCCACGAGCAGGCCAAGAGACAGGCAGAACGCGCTACTGAGCGGTGAACGTGTACGGGCCATGGACAACCTCCTTGTTCCCTGACCAAATGGGCTGAGGCCAACCACGTCTACGCGAGTCGGCGCTGCACCGTCGTGCCGTCGCGCGTGGTCTTGACGTCGTAGCCGGCTTCGATGAGCCGGGATCGAATGACGTCAGCGGCGGCGTAGTCCTTGCGCGCCCGGGCGGCATCGATCTCAGCCGCCTGGGCCATCGCGTCCGTTTCGTCGAGGCCGCCAAGTTGCACGGCCGACGGCTCTATGACGTTGAGCACGCTGTCGACCGCTCGCAGTGCGACCCGCGCCGCGGCCGCGTCCTGCGCATTCGCGGGTTTGACTTCGCCCAGCCAGGAGAACAGCGCTCCCAGCGCTCCGGCCATATTCAGGTCGTCGGCCAGTGTTTCGGCAAACGCCCTGACCATCGGATGCGTCGAGGCAACCGCTTCCGCACGGCCGGGACCGGCCTGCTTTTCAAACGCCCCGGCCGCCTCGCGCAGCCGCGCGACCGCGCGGGCCGAGTCCTCCAGCCCTTTGCGTGTGAAGTTGAGGTTTGAGCGGTAGTGGCCCTTGATCAGCTCGTAGCGGATCACTTTCGGGTCCACACCCTCCTCAATGAGCTGGCGCACGGTGAAAAAATTGCCCTTGCTCTTGGCCATCTTCTCACCCTCGACCATGAGGTAGCGGGCGTGCATCCAGAAACGGGCGAAGCGGGGCTTGCCCGAGGCGCCGCGGGACTGGGCGATCTCACACTCGTGGTGCGGAAAAATGTTGTCTTCGCCGCCGGTGTGAATGTCGATCTCGTCGCACCCATGCACCGCAGCCGCCATGGCGGAGCATTCGATGTGCCAGCCGGGATAGCCCGCGCCCCACGGTCCGTCCCAGCGCATCAGGTGCGTGGCGTCGGGCTTCCACAGCAGGAAGTCGGCCGGATGACGCTTGACCGCCTGGTGCTCATCCAGCACCCGCCCGCCCGCCCCGCCGCGCAGCTTGTCGAGTGTGTTGCCCGAAAGGCGGCCGTAATCGGGAAAGCTCTCCACGCTGAAATAGACCGCCCCGTCGGCCGCCTGGTAGGCGTGGCCGCGTTCTATGAGGCAGGCGATCATGTCCTGCATGTGCCGCACGTAAGCGGTGGCCCGCGGCATGTGTGACGGATCGTCGTCGACAATCTTCATGCCCAGGGCGCGGGCGTCGTCGCGGAAGGCGCCCGTGTAGTAGTCGGCGATCTGGTATGGATCGTTGGGATCGTCCACGGGCGCGCGGCCAGACTTCTTGGCCTCCTTCAGACGCCGCGCAGCCGCCTGCATCTTGTCCTCGCCCCCGCCGTCGGCAAGCTGGTCGTCGGTCATGTGCCCCACGTCGGTGACGTTCATCACCTGCCGCACGTGGTAACCGGCCAGCTCCAGGAAGCGGCGCAGCACGTCGGCGAAGAGAAACGAGCGGAAGTTGCCGATGTGGGCGTAGTCATAGACCGTCGGCCCGCAGTTGTACATACGGACGACTGATGGCTCGAGCGGCTCAAACGACTCGACGCCGTGGCTCAGCGAGTTGTAGAAGCGAATGTTCATCGGTGTCGTGACCGCGCGGGGAGGTAACCCCCGACGCCGCGGGATTGGCGACAGTCTACTTGACGGCCTGCATTGCGGCACGTGATCAGGACGCCTCGCGCGGCCGGCCGTTGCCCGCGCCGTTGCCGCCTCTTTCGTCGGCCGTCGGCAACTCGATGCGCACGCGGTTGACCTTCGTGCGCTCCGCTTCGATCACTGTCAGCCGGGCGTTGCCGTGCTCGACCGCCTCACCCACCGCGGGAATGTGCCCCAGCGTCGAGAACACGAACCCGCCGACTGTGTCATAGTCCTCGTCCTCCGGCAGCTTGAGGTGCAGGGCGTCGTTCACATCGTCCACGTGCATGCGGGCGTCGACTTCGGCTGTGTTGTCATCAATCCAACGCAGTTCCGGCGTTTCGGGTTGCTCGTACTCGTCCTGGATGTCGCCAACCAACTCCTCGATCACGTCCTCGATGGTGACGATGCCGGCCGTGCCGCCGTATTCGTCGAGCACAATGGCAATGTGCACGTGCCGAGCCTTGAACTCCGCCAGCAGGGCCTGCACTGGCTTGGTCTCCGGCGTCAGCAGCGCTTCGCGCAGAAGGCGGCGCAGGTTGAAACCGGCGCCGGCGCGGGCATCGGCGGGCACGGACTGGCCCACAAAGCGGATCAGGTCTTTGGCGTATAGCACGCCCACGATGTGGTCGATCGTACCCTCATACACCGGGTAGCGGCTGAAACCCTTGTCGATGATCGTCTCACGGATCTGCTCGAGCGTGGCGTCCACCTCGATGCCGATCACGTCGGTTCGCGGCGTCATGATCTCGCCGGTGGTGATCGAGCCGAACTCCACCGCCGCCTCGATCAGCCGCCGCTGGACGTCGTTGAAGCGACCCTCGGTGTCGCGCTCATCGACGATGCTGAGCATCTCCTCGGTCAGCTCGTCCTCCTCATCGGTCTGCTCGGCATCGATGCCGGAGATGCGCCGCACCAGGGGATCGAACAGGTGCATCAGCTTCGCAAACGGCCCAAGCAGACGCGTGACGAACATCAGCACCGGCAGCGAAGCGGCGATCAGGCGTTCGGGCTGATAGCGGGCCCAGCTGACGGGGATCGCCACGCTGAATATGCTCACCAGCACACCGGCCCCGAAGAAGGCTCCGGTGTACACCCACACGATCGGCCACTGCCTCACATACCCCAGCGGGCCGTAGTGACGCTGAGCATACAGCAGCACCATCAGCAGCACGACCAGATTGAGTATCGTCCGCAGCGCTGCCGTCAGCAGTTGCAGGTCGGCATGCCGCTGCTGGTAAAGTTCGAGTTGGTCGCTGCGTCCGGCGGCCTCGAGCAGATCCGCCAGCTTCGGCCGACTCAGCACCTTCAGTGCCTGGCTGCAGGCTGCGAAATAACAGCTCATCACACACGCCGCCAGCGCCACCCACAAAGCAGGATCGCTCACTTTCGTCGCCTCGTCCCGGACCGACGTCGGTCGCCGCCGACTGACAAGCACCCGCCGCGCGCCGGGCCGCGCGCCGGGGTTATGAAATTACGCCACATCCTCGTCATCATCGTGGTGATACACCGCCGGCAGACCCAAGCTCTCCAGCAGCTCGTCCTCGCGCCGGTGCATGGCCGCCGCGGCCTCCGGCTCGTGATCATCGTAGCCGGCCAGGTGCAGCAGCCCGTGTATCGCGTACAGCAGCAACTCCTGACGCGTCTCGTGCCCCAGCCGCGCCGCCTGGCGGGCTGCTTCATCCACACACAGCACCAGCTCCGCCTCCAGCGGCACCGCAAACGGGGCTTCACCTTCCATATCTGCCGGCTCGCGCAGGTCGAAGGTCAGCACGTCCGTGGTACCCGGCGTCTGCTTGTATCGCTGATGCAGCTCCGCCATCTGTTCGTCACCGACCAGCGCGACACTCAGGTTCGCCGCCGACCAGCCCAGCGTCCGCACCACAGCGGTCAACAGCGGCAAGGCCCACCCGTCAAATGGCGGCGTGCAGTTTCCGGCCTCGAACGTCAACTCGATATCGACGCCCATGGATCCGCCTGATCCTTCGGCGGGCGGGTCATCGGCTTCCATGCCGGCACCGTCGGGCGCATCCACGTGGTCGGCCGTCGTGTAATGGCAGGTGAACTGGTCCAAGCTTGCGCACACCGTTGACTGCAACTGTCGCCCCCGAAAACACCGCCGGCAAGCCCACTTGCGAGCATAGACAGTGTATGGCCGCCGGGCGAATCGGCCAAACCGAACCGCCTGCCCCCTCCTGGCCCCCCGCCCAGTCACGGGCTTTGCCGATGCTCCTGCGGCAAGCCGATCGGCCGGCCGCAATCCCGGCGTTTGACCATGGTCACGCATCGGCCGTGGTCCGAATAGCGCACCTGCGTCATGTACTGCCGCATCAGCATGACACCCCGACCACAAGGACGCGACAAATTCTCTTCGACCGTCGGGTCCGGCACCGCGTCGGGGTCGAAGCCCGGCCCCTCGTCCGACACTGAAATCGTCACCTGTTCGTCGGTGATCCGCCATTCGAACGTGACGTGCTTCGCCGGGTCGCCCGCGTTGCCGTGGCGCATCGCGTTGCAGGCCGCCTCGTCCAGCGCCAGGCGGATGGCGAACTGGGACTTCGCATCGTAATCGCAGGCCTGCACCTGCTGCAAAATACGGTTTTGCGCCGCCGCGACCGCCGCCGGCTCACTGGCCACCCTGAGTTTGCCGGACGACCGAACCATCAATGCCGTCGACCTCCGTGGCCTGACGCGGCAACGGACGCGCCCCTATTTGAAACTGGCCTTCGCCGCGGCCGCATCATCATGGATCTGGAACAGCTTGTTGAGCTTGGTGATCGCAAAAACCTCGTAGATCTCAGGCTGGATACCCGCCAGCCGCAGTTGCCCGCCCTTCTTGCGAATTCGGTTGTTGATGTTGATCAGCGCGCCAAGCGCCGCCGACGACAGATGCTCGACACCCGTGAAGTCCAGCAGCAGCTTGGGACTCGTGGATTGATCGATCAGCAGGCCCACCTGCTCGGCGATCTCCTGAATCCTCGCCTCTTCAAGAATATTGCGATCCACGAACCGGACGCTGGTGATCGCGCCATCGCGTTTGACAACCAGGTGCGTGTCGGTCTGGGCCATCGGCTGGGACTCCTGCGACTGGGCATCGGACTGTAGCACCTGATCGACAAAAGTGTCAACCGACTGCAATCGCGGAAAGGCGGGCGAACCGCTAAACTGAAATGCCTCCCGGAGGTACGAGACGGAAAGGCGGATGGCCGTGAAAGTCGTGATGGTGATGTTCGACACGCTCAACCGACACATGCTGCCCTGCTATGGCAGCGATCTGGCCCACGCGCCCAACTTCCAGCGACTGGCGCAGCGCACCGTCACCTTCGACCGCTCCTACGTCTGCTCCATGCCCTGCATGCCGGCGCGGCGGGAGCTGCACACGGCCCGGCCTAATTTTCTGCACCGCTCCTGGGGCCCGCTTGAACCATTCGACGACTCCATGCCCCGCATGCTCAGTGAGCGCGGCGTCTACAGCCACCTCATAACCGACCACTACCACTACTTCGAGGACGGCGGCTGCACGTATCACACTCCCTACTCGACGTGGGAATTCTTCCGCGGCCAGGAGGGTGATCCGTGGATCGGCCAGGTCGCCGACCCGCCCATGCCTGAAGCGGTCGCCGCCGAGCAGCGCACCAGAAGTCCGAAATGGCGACAGGACTTCATCAACCGCCAGTTCATGGACGGCCGCGAGGACCGACAACCCCAGGCCATGACCATGAACGCCGGCCTCAAGTTCATCCGACGCAACGCCGCTCAGGACAACTGGTTTCTTCAGATTGAAACTTTCGATCCCCACGAACCCTTCCACACCCAGCAGAAATACAAGGATCTCTACAAGCACGACTACAAGGGCAGACACTTCGACTGGCCGCCCTACCGCGAGGTGCGCGAGACGCCCGAGGAGATCGACCACTGCCGCCGCGAATATCTCGCCCTGCTGAGCATGTGTGACCACTACATGGGGCAGGTGCTCGACACGATGGACGAACTGAATCTGTGGGACGACACCATGCTCATCGTCTGCACGGATCAC
This sequence comes from uncultured Phycisphaeraceae bacterium, assembly GCA_964622625.1. GTDB lineage: Bacteria > Planctomycetota > Phycisphaerae > Phycisphaerales > Phycisphaeraceae > CAZCWM01. The sequence goes on from CAZUUQ010000003.1 coordinate 70,835, forward strand.
GGTTTTCTGCTGGGCGAGCATGACTGCTGGGCCAAGTGCTGGATGCCCTTCTATGAGGAAATCAGCCACACGCCCTTCTTCGTGTGGGATCCCCGCTGTCGCAAACAGGACGAGCGCCGCCAGGCCCTGGTTCAGCCCATGCTCGACATCGGCCCGACGGTGCTGGACGTCTTCGGTATCGAGCCGACCAAAGACATGCTCGGCCGCAACCTGCGCCACACCATCGACCACGACGCCCCCGTGCGCGAGGCGGCCATCTTCGGCATCCATGGCGGTCACGTGAACGTTACCGACGGGCGCTACGTCTACATGCGAGGCCCGGCTAGCGAAGAGAACGGTCCGGTCTGTCAATACACCCTCATGCCCACGCACATGCTGCGCATGTTCAGTCCCGACGAACTCAAACAGATCGAGATCGTCGGCCCGCTGCCCTTCACCAAAACCGCCCAGGTGATGCGCATCGCCAACAACCGCCCCTGGGCGGGCCGACGCAGCAAGCGCCTGGACACCATGCTTTTCGACCTCCAGCACGATCCACGGCAGGTGAAGCCGATACAGAACGCGGACATCGAACAGGAGATGATCGACCACCTGGTACGGCTCATGACTGGAGCTGACGCCCCCGCCGAGCAATATCAGCGACTGGGACTGGAATCGTCCGTACACGCCTGATACCGCAGCGTGAAACACCATGGCTGGATCGGCGGGCGCGCGGTACACTCGCGTGCCGTCCGGCACCGTTCGCAGGGAGGCGCGGTCATGAAAAATCCCTATCCCGTGGCCTTCGTGATCACTGTGGTGCTCTGTGCGCTGATTATCGGCTACCACATGGCCTTTCAGGGCGACGACGACGCCGTCGGCCGACCAAGCGCCAGTATCGCCGCGGATGACGCCCGTCCGCCCGCCCCCACGTCGCCAAGCCGCCTTACAGCGCCGCCCAGCGGGTCGCGCCCCATCACCTTCGACAATCCACGCGACGACAGCCGCACGCCGACAGGCGACGCCGTCATAACGCGGCCGAGCCTGGCCGACCGCCCGCAGGCGGCCCCCGATCAAGCCCCTGCAATATATGCTCCTGACCCAACCACCGGCGTTGACGAACCCACACCGCCCGCAAGCCGCTCGACGACCAGGACGCCCGCCGCGGTTGCGTCGCCGGCCACGCCCGCACCGGCGATGCCTGCCGCAACTCCACCGACCGCACCTGCCACATCCCCCGCGCCTCGAGCTTACACCATCAAGGCCGGCGACAGCTTCGCATCCATCGCCCTGGCGATCTACGGGTCAGACTCGTACTGGCATCTGATCGGCCAGGCCAACCCCCTGGTCGATCCGGCCAAGCTCAAGCCCGGCCAGGTCATCAATCTGCCTGCTGCCGATGTGATCCGCGAGCAGCGTGAAGCGGCCACCACCGGCGATTCGCGCACGCCCGAGTATGTCGTGCGAGCTGGGGACACGCTCTGGAACATCGCGGTGCAGCATTATGAAAATGGGCGCCTGTGGCGGCATATTTACAGCGCGAACCGTGGTCTGATCGGACCGAATCCGGACAAACTCGAGGCGGGCATGAAACTGCGTATCCCGCCGCCTCCGGAAGGCGCTCAGTAACCCGCCTGCAAGCAACAAACCGCTGTGCAAGCCGCTCATGCCGTCGGCTCCGGGAAAGTCATGACCCACAACGGCCCACTGAAACTCGATGCGGCGATCTTTGGCGGCGGTGCGGCCGGACTGTGGCTGCTGGACAAGTTGCGGCGACACGGCTTCACGGCCGTCCTCATGGAAAAAGACGCCCTGGGACGCGGGCAGACCATCGGTTCACAGGGCATCCTGCACGGTGGATTCAAGTATTCGCTCAAGGGGCTGCTCACCGCCTCGGCCATGGCCGTTGCCGACATGCCGCAGCGCTGGCGCGACTGCATCGCCGGCCGGCGCCAGCCCGACCTGGCAGCCCTTCATGTGCGCAGCGAGTTCTGCTATCTGTGGCGCACCGATTCGCTGCGCAGCCGCCTGGGTTTCCGCGGAGCGAAGGTCGGCCTGCGTCTGCGGCCCATGCCTCTGCCGCGCCGACAATGGCCGACCGTACTTGACGGCGCCGGCGACGTCATGCGTCTCGATGAACAGGTCATCGACCCGGCAAGTCTCCTCGAAATCCTGCGGGCCGCCAATGAGCCTTGGACGCTGAAAGTCGATGCCGCCGACGGTCTGGATGTCGATTGCCGCCGACCCGGACAGGTGGAGAGCCTCTGCCTGCGCCAAGCCGGTACCGGCCGACGCCTCGCCTTGCGACCGCGGTTCGTAATCCTCACCGCCGGTGAGGGCAACGCCGCCTTGCGCAGCCTCTTCGGCCTCGATCCCGCCGCCATGCAGCGTCGGCCGGTGCACATCGTCCTCGCCCGCGGAAACCTGCCCACGCTCCACGGGCACTGCACCGACGGTGCCCGCACCCGCGTCACCGTCACCACGGTCGATCCCACGCCCGGCGCAACCGTCTGGCAGATCGGCGGGCAGATTTCCGAGGACGGCGTGGGCATGGACAGCGACAAACTCGCGCTCCATGCCCGCAATGAACTGAGCCAGGCGATTCCCGGTCTGAACTTCGCCGACGTGCGGTGGGCCTCTTACCACGTCGATCGAGCCGAGGCCCGTACACCCGGCAATCGCCGGCCTGACCATGCATTCGCCGAACTCGAAGGCAACGTCATCACCGCGTGGCCGACCAAGCTCGTGCTCGTGCCCGCGCTGGCGCGGCGAATCTTCGAGATAGTCGGACAGCGCGACCCGCATACCGACGCCTCCGCCGACGACTGGGCCGATTGGCCACGCCCCGCCGTCGCGCTGCCCCCCTGGGAGACCGTCCGCCAATGGATCTCCATCCCCTGCGCCCGTTAGGCCGCACCGGGCTGCGCGTCTCGCCCATCGGCTTCGGCGCGTTCAAGATCGGCCGCAACCAGGGCGCCAAATATCCCGGCCGCTATGACCTGCCCGATGACGCGGCAGTCGAACGTCTGCTGCACGGCGTACTGGACCTGGGCATCAACCTCATCGATACCGCGCCGGCCTACGGCCTTTCGGAGCAGCGCGTCGGCCGGTTCCTCGCCGGCCGCCGCAATCAATATGTGCTCGCCACCAAGGTCGGCGAACGGTTCGAGAATGGTCAATCGCGTTACGACTTCTCCCGCACCGCCGTCATCACCAGCATCGAACAAAGCCTGCACGATCTGCGCACCGATGTACTCGATCTCGTGTTCATTCACTCCGACGGCCGCGACATGGAAATCCTTCATCAGACCGACGTGGTGGCGACGCTGATCGAACTGAAGCGCCAAGGGAAAATTCGCGCCATCGGCCTGTCGGGCAAGACGCCGCAGGGCGCGGCCGAGGCCGTCAGATGGGCCGACGCACTGGAAGTTCCCTACAACCTCGACGACCGCGCTCATGAGGCGCCGATGCGCCGGGCCGCGGCCGCCGGCGTCGGTGTGCTGGTCAAAAAAGGCCTGGCCTCCGGCCGTCTGCCGGCCGAAGACGCCATCCGCTTCGTCCTGGCCAATCCGGCCGTGCAGAGCGTCCTCGTCGGCTCGCTGAACATCGACCACCTGACCGCCAACCTCCGCACCGCCAGGACGGTGTTGGCCGACAAGCGTGACCACGCCAATTGAAACCGCGCAAGCCGGAATGCCAAATGAAAAAGGGCCTCGGCCGGGGAGGCGTCCGGCACGAGACCCGATCCAGGGTCTGTAAACCTCGCGCGATGGCGGCCGCGCGAAAGCATGTCGTCAGTCAACGTGTGATCGGCCGGTCGGCCGGCGGCTGAACGCCGTCAAGGCTCCCGCGGCCAGCAGCAGGATTACCGTCGGCTCGGGCACCATCAGGATGCCCCCCTCGCCCTGACCGCGGCCGGCTGAACCTCCGCCTCTGGCGGAATGCCCGTTCGCGCCATAAGTGGTCGGACGCGGCAGAGGCGGCAGAGCCTCGACCGCTGCTCGCATCGGAACGCCCACCTCGTCGTCACGACCCAGCACCTGAAGCACCGGAACCCGGGCCAGGCGGTCGTAGGTGAAGTGCACACCGCCCATGTCCTGCATGATGAAACCGATCAACCAATGCTGGTTGCCGGCATCGACACCCAGCATGGCGTCGACCATGCCGAGGTGTTGCGGCTGCCAACCCAGGCCGACGGCGTCGAGGTTGTTGTTGGTTTGAAGCAGAAGGTCGCCCGCGCCCCACGACTCGATCTGGCCGCGCCCACCGCTGAGCCTGCTGTCGCCGGCCTCCGTGGTGATCAGGTCGATGCCGCCATGTGCAGCCGTCGCCGTCACCAGCACAGCCAGCCCGCCGACCAGTCTCGTCACAAGCTTCATCATGACCGATTCCTTGGCGACAGACCCCGACCTATCGACCGGCCGGGACGTCGCACAACTATTCGATTCCGGCCAACGGCAAGCCAGCGGCAAACCATTGCCGGCCGCATCACCATGGCGAAACGTTCCGATTGTGAGGTTTGGGACGCCTGCTGCGCCGCGGGGCCGCCCTGGTGCACCCGGTTCAGATCGCGGCCGGTCGGCAGACCGCGATGCTATACTCCCGTCCATGAGCCAGAAGCCGAAGATCGGCGTGTTTCCCGGCACGTTCGATCCGATCACCAACGGCCATCTCGACGTGATCCACCGCGGCCGGCGTCTGTTCGACCAGTTGATCGTGGCCATCGGGCACAATCCCGACAAACGCCCGCTGTTCAGCCTGCGGGAGCGGCAGGCGATGATCGACGAGGTGATCGCCGACCTGCGGCCGGACGTGCGAACAGAGATCTTTCACGGTCTGACGGTGGACTACGCCCGTCAGATCGGGGCCGTGGCAATCCTGCGCGGGCTGCGTAATGTCAGCGACCTGCATTACGAGTTTCAAAACGCCCTCACCAACCGGGCGGTCAGCGGCATCGAGACGGTCTTCATCATGACCGGCGAGGCCTACGGGTTCACGAGCTCGAGCCTGATCAAACAGATCGCCGCGGGCGGGGCCATCGACCGTCTGGGCGAACTGCTGCCGGCGTCGGTGATCGAGGGACTGAAGCGTAAGAAGGACAAGCTCGGCGAGGAGATCGCGCGGCTTCACGTCAACGGTCTGGAGGATTGACACGCGCCTTCCATCACCCGCGGGAAGCCGGCGATGGTGTCGCCGGGCGGGTTCGCAGACGTCGACTCGGATGACAGAAGGCGACCGCACCCGCCCATGGATTACCGCGTCATCAGTATCGGCACGCTCAGCGGCAACGAGTTCTGGCACGAGACTCCCGGCGGCCGCACCGCTCACGCGACCACGACGCTGGTGCGCAGCGGCGAGGCGGCGATTCTGGTCGATCCGGGCCTGCCCCCGCAGATCATCGCGGCCCGACTCCAGGAGCGCAGCGGGCTGCGGCCCGAGGCCATCACACACGTTTTTCTCACGTGCTTCCGCCCCGCCCATCGCTGGGGGCTGGCCGCCTTCGATCACGCCCAGTGGCTGATCGGCGAGACTGAGCGGGAGACGATCGGTCACTCGCTGATCCATCAGCATCAGCAATGCCAGGACGCGGACACACGCCGGGTGCTGGCCGATGAGATCGCCCTGCTCAAGCGTTTCACGGCCGCCCCGGACAGACTGGCCGACCGCGTGGATCTGTTCCCGCTGCCGGGCTTCACGCCGGGCACGTGCGGGCTGCTGCTGTGCGAACTGCAGCGGACGACGCTGATCGCCGGCGACGCGGTGGCGACGGTGGAGCACCTGGAACATGGCCGCGTCCCGCGCGGTGCCTACGACGTGGAACAGGCGCGGGCGAGCCTGACCGAGGCGGTGGAGATCGCCGACCTGATCGTCCCCGGACACGACAATCTGTGCGTAAACCCCGCCCGCCGGGGCATGTGAGGCGCGTGACGCGGACCACCCGGGGCTCTACACTGCTGACATGACGGCCAATCAGTTTGCACTCGTCGGACAGTTCGCGATCGAGCAGGTCGAGGGCTTCGGGCGCTTCGGACGTTTCGCGGCGGCGGCGTTCAAGTGGATGGTGCGTGGTGGAGTCGGCTTCGGGCGCTGGCAGCTTCTGGCGCCCCAGCTCTACGCGATCGGGACGCGATCGATTCCCGTCATCGCCCTGCTGGGCGCCTTCGTGGGCATGGTGCTGTCGGTGGAGACGTACAACCAGTTCGCCGCCATCGGCCAGGCCCAGCGTCTGGGCGGCGTGATCAACATCTCGGTGGTCAAGCAGATCGGTCCGGTGCTGGCGGCGGTGATGATCGCCGGGCGCGTGGGCGGGGCCGTCAGCGCCGAGCTGGGGACGATGCGCGTCACCGAGCAGCTCGACGCCATGCGCGTGATGGGAGCTGACCCGATCGCCTACCTGGTCGTGCCGCGCGTCATCGGCTGCATCATCATGATTCCTATCCTCACGATCTTCAGTGACCTGATGGGCATCTTCGGCAGCTACGTGGTGACGGTGAAGGGCTTCGGCGTCAACGCCACGGACTACTGGCGCTTCTCGGCCGACTTCGTCGGGGCGTGGGAAGTGTTCAGCGGCCTGTTCAAGAGCGTGCTGTTCGGTCTGGCGATCGGCCTGATCAGCTGCTACAAGGGGTTTCACTGCGGCAACGGAGCGGCGGGTGTCGGCCGGGCCGCGACCGACTCGTTCGTCACCAGCTTCGTGGCCATCATCATCATCAATTTCTTTCTGGCCAAGTTTCTCAACGACACGTACATCCTGCTGTACGGTCCGACGGTCAGCGCCTTTGCGAGTTGAGTCAGGCGGACGCGCTCAGGGCGCGGAAAACGGCCCACGCGGCCGCGGCGACGAGGCCGGCCAGTGCGAGCACACCGGCCGCGAGCAGCACCACGCGGTGGCGCTCGATAAAGCCCGGCGGAGGCGCGGGCGGTATCGCCGGCTTCGACCCCGGCGGGCGATCGGGCCGCCGCCAGGTCGAGCCGGAAGCCGACACCGTGGGAACGGGGCCTGTGGGCCGATTGCCTTCCGGCAGAACGATCACCGGCGAACCGGGGGGCAGCGAGTCATCCGACGAGGCCGGCCCTGTACGGCGAGAACCTGTCGCCCTGGCGGACGGCGGCGCGTCATCACGCTTCTGGGGTTGCATGGTGTGGCCGACGGCGGTCTGATCGGCCGGCTTGAGACGCACCTTGCCGCCCTTCCTCGACACCGACAGCAGCGTGCCGCAGTACTTGCAGCGACAAATGCCGCCGACGAATCCCGCGTCGATCCGTAAACGCTTGCTGCACTGGGGACAGGAGGATTCGATCACTTCCATGGCGTACCTCGCCCCCGCGCCCACTGCCCCGCACTCCCAGGCAGCCGCGACGCGCAGCGGAGCGCGTGTCTTTCTATCGCAGAGGCGTGGCCCACAGGTAGTAGAACTGCATCGACCCGTCAGCCATGCCCTCGGGCAGCACCAGCGGCGCGATGTTGACTTGCGTAATGCCGGCCGCACTCCCGGCCGGCGATGACGGTGTCATGGCATACGGCGAGCCGACGTAACTGAGCGGGCGATGGTAAATCACCAGGTCGGCATGCTCGACGCCCGCAAGCCTGCGTGCCTCCGCGGCTGCGTCGTGCAGATCGCCCAGAACATCGACCAGCCCTTCCCCATGAGCCTGCTGCCCGCTCATGATGCGGCCGTCGATGAGGTGCGGCTGGGCGGTGAGATGGAGTTGCGGCCGGGCCTGCTGCACCACGTCCACGAAACGGGCATAGAAATCGTCCACCATCGCTTGAAGCACGGCGCGGTGCTCGGGTTGAAGCTGAGAGAACAGCGAACCAGCCGTCTTGTTGGGGCCCGTGGTGATGGCCTCGGCGGTGATGCCCAGACGGCCCAGGGCCGGCTGAAGGCTGATCGTCTGCACCAGCACGCCGATGCTGCCGGTCACCGACGTGGGATAGGCGACAATGCGGTCGGCGGCGCAGGCGACGTAGTAGCCGCCGCTGGCTGCCACATCCATCAGCAGGGCGACCACGGGCTTGCCGCTGCGCTGGCGGAAGCGTTGTACTTCGCGGTACATCGCGTCGCTGGCGGTCACCGTGCCGCCGGGGCTGTTGATGCGCAGGATGACGGCCCTGACGTGCGGATCGCGGCGGGCGGCTTCCAGCCGCTCGTGCAGCAGGGCCACAGGATTGTCGCCAGCCCCGAACAGCCCCGGCCGCTGGGCGTTGAAGATCATGCCGGACAGATCCACGATAGCCACGCGGTCGCGTGTCGGCCGCTCAGCCTGTTCGACCACCTTCGCCTGCAGGGCGTTGTCGCGCGGACTGCCGCCCAGCGTCAAAGTCATCGGCGAACATCCCGCCGTCAGCAGCAGGGCCGCAAGTACCATCATCGTGCGCTGGACCATGTCTTCTCATCCTATACCGCGGACCCCGGTGAACCTCCCCATCGTCACGGCCAGGGTTCAATGTAATTGTCCTGCTCACGCCCCCGCCACTGGTCGGCCGTCTCGATGGGACGATCGGCATTGAACTGACGGATCATCGCGGCGCTGCGGCCGTCGCGGTCCATAAGCCGCTGCACGGTGGCGCTGTCCCATGCTTCGTGCAGCCAGCGCAGCAGCATCGCCCGTAACCCCTGGTAGCGCGGATCGGTTCCCAGATCGTGGCGTTCCTCCGGATCGCGGCCCAGATCGAACAGCAACGGATCGTCAAAGGCGTGGTACTCGATGAGCTTCCACTGTCCGTAGCGGATCATGGCCGACGCCAGATCGCGCGGCGTGCCGCCGAGCTGTGAGACCACGCGACGCTCCGTATCGGGCAACCCTCGGCCCAGCAGCATGGGCCAGAGACTTTCGCCATCACTGCGAGGCAGGGTTGCCGCCCCCGCCAGGTCGATCAATGTCGGCCCCAGGTCCAGCAGGCTGGCCATCTGCCCGACGCGCCGGCCGCGTGACGCTTCGCCCAGCAGCGCCGGCGCCCGGAACGTCAGCGGCACGCGAACCGAGCCCTCGTAGTAGTTGGATTTCCAGAACAGGCCGTGCTCGCCGATCGTGTCGCCGTGGTCGGAAGCGTAGATCAACAGCGTGTTGTCCAGGCCGAGTGTGCGGTCGATCGCTTCGAGCACCCGGCCGATGTGACGGTCGAGAATTTCAGTCAGGCCCCAGTAAGCGGCGCGGGCGCGGCGGATCCACTCCTCGGGCACGTCCAGACAGTTGCGCGCCTGCTGGTGGCGGCGCAGAGCGGGATGGTGCAACGCTGCGTCATCGGCGGGGATCTGCGGCAGCGGCAACCGCTCGTAGTAGTATGCGAACAGGTCGCGCGGGCAGACATAGGGACAGTGCGGCCCATACCAGCCGACGGTCAGAAACAGCGGCTTGTCCTGCTTCTTGTCGGCGTGATAGCCCTCAAGAAACCGGCAGGCGCCGTCCGTGACGTCCTGGTCGTAATGCAGCACCATCGAATCGCCGGGGCCGGATTTTTCCAGCACCATCCGCCCCTGCCCCGCCGTGCCGCGCAGCGGGCCGTAGGGCGGCTCGCCGGCGCCCCAGCACCACGGCGTGATGTCGCCGACCAGACGCTGGCTGTAGCCGTGGCGTTGGTCCGGTCCCACAAAGTGCATGCGGCCGCACA
>CAZUUQ010000004.1:0-4560 GCA_964622625.1 uncultured Phycisphaeraceae bacterium
TGACGTCAAGTCCTCATGGCCTTTATGCCCTGGGCTGCACACGTGCTACAATGGCGCGTACAGAGCGAAGCAATGCCGCAAGGTGGAGCAAATCGCAAAAAGCGCGCCCCAGTTCGGATTGGGGTCTGCAACTCGACCCCATGAAGGTGGAATCGCTAGTAATCGCGTATCAGCTACGACGCGGTGAATACGTTCCTGAGCCTTGTACACACCGCCCGTCAAGTCATGGGAGCTGGGGGCACCCGAAGTCGTGCTATTTCAAGCATGCCTACGGTGAACTCGGTGACTGGGACTAAGTCGTAACAAGGTAGCCGTAGGGGAACCTGCGGCTGGATCACCTCCTTTCTAAGGGATTACTTAGACACTGCCTCGGCCAGATCCATGCGGTCTGGTCGTCCACGGTTGAAAAACTGTGGTGGGAGAGATCCCCGGCGTGAAAGTCAGCGCAACCTCGTCCCGCCACTAAATCATGCACATTCTGACGCTCGTGACACGCGGGCCCCGCATGTGCATGATTTAGTGGCGGGATAACGGCACGGCAACGTGTCGCCAAGCGTTCCAACTGTTTACTTGTCAGGGATCAGCCTTGACGCCATCCGTCGTTCGACGGTCATATCACTTGATTTGTCTTTTTCACCACGGCGCTTTCACGCTGTCAAAGTCCGACTGCCAATAGGTTTTGTCGCCACGAACCGTCAGTCGGGGCGGACGTTGCGGCTTTGCAGATCGAACCAGCCCTGGGTGGGGTCGTAGACGAACTTGAGTTGGCGCTTTTCGAAGGCGGAAAACCAGTCGTCCCAATCAAGCGGGTCGAGGCGCTCCGGTTCGATGACGTCGGAGCCGCCAATGCGAATGCGATCCGGTTGTCCGGGCACGCAGCCGGGCCACAGGCTGCGGGCTTCGCACCATTGGCGAATCTGGTGATGGCTGGTGGTTTCGTAGACCGTCATGGGATGGCATTGTAATGGGACGGAAGGGACCGAGGGAACAGGGTACAAGGGACCGGGGGACGGCACACTGGTTTAGCGGGCGGGCTTGCCCGCCGGGTCATGCATCACCGGTATGCGGCCGGCCTCATGGCGCAACTGGCCGCAGGCGGCGGCGATGTCGCGTCCACGGCTGGCACGGATATGGGCGTTGACGTGGGCGCGGCGGAGAATCTGCTGGAAGCGGTGGACGTCGTCGCTGCCCGGCCGCTGGTAGGGAAGGCCGCGCACTTCGTTGTAGCGGATCAGGTTCACATTGGCCCGCAGCCGCCGCGCGACGGCCGCCAGCTCGCGGGCGTGCTCCGGCTGGTCGTTGACCTGTCGCAGCAGCAGGTATTCGAGGGTGATCTCGCGGCCGGTGCGGTCGAAGTAATGCCGGCCGGCCTCGACAAGCTGGTCGATGCTGACGAATTCAGCCCAGGGGATGAGTTGGCGGCGGATCGCGTCGTTGGGCGCGTGCAGGCTGATGGCCAGGGTGATGGGCAGGTCGATCTGCGCCAGGCGGCGAATCTGAGCGGGCAGGCCGACGGTGCTGACGGTGATCCGCCGTGCGGAGATGCCCATGCCCCAGTCGGCGGTGAGCGTGCGGATGGCGGCGACGACGGCGTCGAAGTTGGCCAGCGGCTCGCCCATGCCCATGAACACGACGTTGGAGATGCGCCCCACACCCTGAAGCTGCGCCAGCCGCCACGCCTGCTCGACGATCTGTCCCGATGTCAGGTTGCCGTCGAGTCCGCCCAGGCCCGAGGCACAGAAGCGGCAGCCGACGGGGCATCCGACCTGGCTGGAGATGCAGGCGGTGCGACGGTGCGAGCCGGCCGCGTCGGTGTCTGGCGTATCCCTCTCTTCCGGGATCATGACGCACTCGGTCTGGCGCGCGGGGTCTTCGACATCCGTATGCGAGCTGCCGCTGATACGGCCTTGCACGTGGTCCCACTGCACCAGCAGCTTCCGCACGCCGTCGCTGGCCGATTCCTGCCGCAGCACGCGGCCGCTGCCGAAGCGGATGGCAGCGGCGAGTTTGTCGCGGTCGGCCTTGGTGAGGTTGGACATCGCGGCCGGATCGAGCACGCCCCGGCGATACACCCATTCGAGCACCTGAGCGGCTCGGTAGCGGGGCATCTCTATGGCCGCGACCAGCCCCCGCAGCGCGTCGGGATCAAGGTCGAAAATCAGTGGCTTGTCGCTTACGTCGTGCATGACGAACTATCGTAGCCGACGTGCCATGGCCGACGCGCTGGCCCCGAATTTCTACAATGCACCGGCCATGATGAGCCATGCGACGCCGCCCGAGAAATCCGCCGCCTCCGTTCCCGGTGCCGGGCCAGCCGTGGATATGTCCGTCGATTTGGCGGGCATGAAACTGGCCAACCCGATGATGACCGCGTCGGGGACCTGCGGTTATGCGTGGGAATACGGCGACTACGTTGACCTCACGAGGCTCGGCGCGTTCGTCACCAAGAGCATCACCCGCGAGCCGCGCAAGGGCAACGAGGCGTATCGCATCGTCGAGACCCGCGGCGGGATGCTCAACGCCATCGGCCTGGCGAACGTGGGGCTGGACGCGTTCCTGACCGAGAAGTTGCCGCAGCTTGCGAAGATGCGGCAGGCCGGGCCAAGCCAAACCGGTCCGCGCATCATCGTGAACGTGGCCGGCCACAGCGTCGAGGATTACGTCACCACCGCCGGCCGCATCAGCCAGGCGCAGGCGGTCGATGCCATCGAACTCAACGTCTCGTGCCCCAACGTGGCTGATGGATTGACCTTCGGCACCGATGCGACGTTGCTCAAATCGCTGGTGACCGAGGTGCGCGGCGCGATGGAGCGGCGCTGCCGGCTGATCGTCAAGCTCTCGCCCAACGTCGGCGATATCACATTGACGGCTGCGGCTGCGATCGACGGCGGGGCGGACATTCTGAGCATGGTCAACACCTACACCGCCCTGGCGGTGGATGTGCACAAGCGTCGCCCGCGCCTGGCCAACGGCACCGGCGGCCTGTCCGGCCCGGCGATTCGCCCGCTGGCGGTCTATCTGGTCAGCCGGGTATATCGCCAGATCGCGCGTGACGCCGGCGTGCCGATCATCGGCATGGGTGGTATCCAGACGTGGCAGGACGCAGCCGAGTTCCTGCTCGCCGGCGCGTCCGCCCTGGCGGTGGGCACGGCCCTGTTTGTGGATCCCGCCACGCCGCTGAAGATTCTCGACGGCCTGCGCGATTACCTCGTCGCCCAAGGCTGCTCCAGCCTTGGTGAAATCGTCGGCATGCTGCAATGGCCCGCCACGCCCGCGCCCGCATGTGAAGGCAACGGCGGTTATCCCGGCCCGCCCGATGCGGCGCGGCCATGACGCGGGAGTGACGTGCATGGCCGGCCTTACCCGTGACCAGCGCGAACGCTTCGACCGCCTGCTCGAAGCCGAGATCAATGCCTTGCCCCCGCAGGTGCGACAATGGCTCGATGAGGTGCCCGTCATCGTCGAGGACGAGCCGAGCGAAGAATTACTCGACGAAATGGACGTTGCGGACGACGACGATCTCATGGGCGTGCACAGCGGCATTCCACTGACGCAGCGCAGCGTCGAGGACCATCCCGATGTGCCTGACCACATTCTGATATTCCGCCGGCCGATTTACGAGACCGCGGGTTGGCCAGGCGCCGTCGATCGCCGGGCGCTGCGCCGCGAAGTTCATGTGACGCTGCTGCATGAGATTGGCCACCATTTCGGCCTGGATGAAGACGACCTGGCGCGACTGGGTTACGAATAAGCCGGTGGGGCTGGTATCGCGCCCCTCATCGGTCAACCCGCTGGTTATGATCTGCGCTCGCAGAACTAGGGATACCCGGAGCAGAGCGACATGCCTGAACAGACCGCCCGAATGCAGCGTATCGCGTTGTGGCCCGACGACCGCCAGGGTAAAGCCGGCCGGACTGTTTCGCTGACGGTTTACCTGGCCGCCCGCACGACGCGGCGCGGCCTTGTGCTCGTGCTGCCCGGGGGAGGTTATTTCCAGTGCGTGGACCACGAGTCGGACGTGGTCGGCCAGTGGTTGTGCGGGCACGGCTTTCACGCGGCTGTGCTGCGCTACCGCGTAAATAAGGACGGACGCCATCCCGCGCCGATGCACGACGCGCAGCGGGCGATGCGCTTCATTCGCTGCCATGCCGACCAGTGGGGCGCGCATGCCGACGCGATCGGCGTCATCGGCTTCTCAGCCGGCGGTCACCTCGCGGCCATGCTCAGTACCCGCGCCGACGAATGGCCCTGCCCTGACGACGACCTGCGCGACCAGTTTTCCGCCCGGCCGAATGCGGCTGTGCTGGCGTATCCGGTCACGGATTTTGTCGCCCACAAATCCGCGCGCTTTCCCCAGCCGATCTTTGGCGACGACCCCGACGACACACTGATCCGCGACCTCTCGCCGCTGCACTTCGTCAGCTCCGATACGCCGCCGACGTACCTCTGGCACACAGCCGGCGACGAAGTGGTGCCCGTGGCCAATTCGCTGCTGTACGCCCAGGCGTGCGGGCGCTGCGGCGTGCCGTATGAACTGCACGTGCCCGAACTGGGCAAGCA
>CAZUUQ010000004.1:4660-7416 GCA_964622625.1 uncultured Phycisphaeraceae bacterium
GACGGGCATCTCGACCTGGCGATGAATGCCGTGTTCAACGCCCGGCACCAGACCGAGCCGGTTGCCGACGTCCGCCGCCGCGAAGCCGGCGTGCGTCAGGGCCTGACGCCGGCGGTCAGCCTGTCGGACATGCGGCGCGGCGGGATCGGCCTGTGCGTGGCCAGCATCATCACGCGGGTGCGGCCGCAGGCCCCGATCGATCGCGCGGACTTGATGTGCCGCACGCGCGAACTCGCCTACGCCCTGGCCCAGGCGCAACTTGCTTACTACCGCCTGCTGGAGCAGCAGGGCGAGATGGCCATTCTCGTCACCCGACGGCAACTGGACGCTCACGTCACCCGCTGGTCGGCGCCAGCGGTCAGGCCCGCGACCTCGCCTGAAAGGCAACCCATCGGACTGATCCTGATGATGGAGGGGGCTGACCCGATTGTGGAACCGGCTCAGCTCGATGAGTGGCTCGCCCAGGGACTTCGGTGCCTGAGCCTCGTGCATGCCGGCTATGGTCCTTACGCGGCCGGATGCCCCGACGTGGACGTGGACACCGGTCTGACCGACATGGGCCGTGCGTTGCTCGATCGCATGGCCGATCGTCCCCTGGCCCTGGACCTGACGCATACTTCGCCGCGCAGTTTTGATGAAGCACTCGACCGCTTTGCGGGCCGCGTCTGCGCCACGCACAGCAACTGCCGCGCCCTGGCCGACAGCGTTCGCCAGTTCACCGACAGCCAGCTCCGCGCGATTCTTGAACGCGACGGCGTGATCGGCGCGGTGTGCTGCAACGGCATGATCCGCCGCACGGCTGACGGTGTGCCGCCGCGCGAGCAGGTCGGCCTGGAGCACCTGGCCCAGCACATCGACCACATCTGCCAGCTCGCCGGCGACGCGGCCCACGCGGCCATCGGCAGCGACCTCGACGGGGGCTTCGGCATCGAACAAACCCCGCGGGAGATCGACACCATCGCCGATCTGGGGCGCCTCGGCGGCTTCCTCAGCGACCGCGGCTACAGCGACGCCGACATTGACGCGGTCTTCTGCGGCAACTGGCTGCGCTTCTGGCGGGAGGTTCTGCCGCAGCAGTGATCCATGCAAGGAGCGGCTCACCGGATGGCGTGCTGCGCCTCGTGTTCGACGATGATGCGGAACAACTCGTCGGCACTGGATGCGCTCTTGATGGCCGCCCGCAGTTGCGGATCGGTCAGCAGCCGGCTGATGGCCGCCAGTGCCTGGATGTGTGGGCCGGTCTGATCGATGGGACTGGCCAGCAGCAGGATCAAATCGACGGGCCGCTTGTCGATGGCGTGGAAGTCGATCGGCTCGGCGGTCCGCCCCACGGCCATGACCAGTCGTTCACAACCGGCCGTCTTGCCGTGTGGAATGGCCACGCCGTGCCCGATGCCCGTGGTCCGCGTCTGCTCACGTTGCCAGATCGCATCCTTGAGCGATTGCCGCGCGCCGATGCCCACCTGATCGCACAGCAGATCCGCCAGCTCAAAAATAGCTTCCTGTTTGCTCGTGGCCGCAAGGGGCACCTTGACGCAACCGGGCTGAAGAATATCGCTGAGGCGCATAGCGGCGAATCCGATTCTGGCCGTCGGTGGGTCTGATGCGGCAGCCGGCAGTGGGGCGGCCTCCCTGCCGACCTTCCTTCTCCTGCGTCTCACGCATCTGCTGGCGCATCGGTCGTGATGTCGCCGGACTGCCCAGGTGAGGCGGAGACGGGAAGCTTACCCCGCGCCACGTGGCCGTTCAACCATCATACATATCGCCGACCCGTGCCGATTCAGGACAGGTGGAATGAGGATGCACGACCGTGGCATTCTTATCGGGTCAAAAAAGGGGCGACCACGCCGGGAGTGCATCAACCTGGGACTACGCGGCCCCCGGTCCGGAAGCGCGATCCCAGGCATCCAGGGTGGCTGCGGCCTGTGACGGTTGGGGAGGATGGGGGTGACCTGCGGATTGCGACGTCGGTGCGGGGTTTGCGGGGCAGCGCGGTGTCAACAGCAAGGTGCGGCGAGTGTCGAACTAATTTTGGCGGCCCGACCTCCGAAAGAAAGTGCTGAAGCACGCCGCAGGAGATGGGCCGCGCGGCGTCGGTCGTCGTGCCCCAGGATGGGACGTCAGCCACCGAATCGCAGCCGGCACGTCGGGGGATGAGCAGGCCGGTGCAGCGGAGCAGATACAAAGGGCGGAGGTGAGCAAGCCTCCGGGACATTCGAACCACGATCCAGGGCCGCAAAGCATAGACGGCCATCCGGCTCACACCGGCCTTAGATGCGACTCGTGTCGCAGCCGGTCGGACCGGAACACCGCGTACAGGGGAGAGTCAAGTCACCATGAGTCGCATCAATACCAACATCAACTCTTTGATTTCGCAGCGTGTGCTGCAGCAGAACCAGGCGGGCCTGTCGAAGACGCTCGAGCGTCTGAGCACTGGCTACCGCATCAATCGCGGCGGCGACGATCCGGCCGGCCTGATCGCCAGCGAACGTCTGCGTTCGGAGAAGGCGGCCCTGTCGGCGGCCATCAGCAATGCCGAGCGGGCGGAGCAGGTCGTGAACGTGGCCGAGGGCGGTCTGCAGGAGATCAGTGCTCTGCTGACCGAGATGCAGGGCCTGGTCAGCCAGGTGGCGTCGGATGCCGGCATCAGCGATGACGAGAAGCAGGCCAACCAGCTCCAGATCGACTCGATTCTTCAGACGATCGACCGTCTGGCGGCGACCACAAGCTTCGCCGGCACAAAGCTGCTCAACGGC